>NZ_JAXGFQ010000014.1:0-89234 GCF_051020825.1 Moorella naiadis (nom. illeg.) | reverse complement strand
ATTCGCCATGATGGCAAATATTCCTGCTATATTATGTCGATTTGGAAGGATTTTTAGGGGGTTTTTGCACCGGAATCATATAATCTTACTAGCCGGCCGGCGATCAGCACATATAGAAATAGAAAGAGGGGCTATTATGGCGACAGCGACGGTAGTGGCTGAGAGAGGTTTTCCTAGCAAAAAGAAAATAATATGGTTGGCGGTGGCTTTTCTGCTTTTAGTTATCGCCGCCGGATGGTATTGGTGGGCCCATAAGCACCAGAAGGCCCCAAATTACCTGACCGCCACTGCTAGTGAAGGGAGCATTGTGGAGACCGTAAGCGCCTCCGGAAAAATTGAAGCAATACATAGCATCGGCCTCAGTTTTAAGAACCCGGGAACGATCAAAGCGATATACGTTGAAGAAGGGCAGAGCGTCAAAGCCGGGCAGCTCCTGGCCCTGCAGGACCCGACCGATCTGGAACTCCAGGTCAAGCAGGCCCAGGCGAACCTGGACAGCGCCCTGGCCAAGCTAAAGGGCCTGCAGGCCGGCCCCCTGGCTACCGACGTGGCCCAGGCTGAAGCCGGCGTAGAGCAGGCCCAGGCGGAGTATGACAGCGCCCGGGATACATTAAAACGCGACCAGGCCCTTTATGACGCCGGCGCCCTGGCGGCAGCCGACCTGGACAATGCCCGCAAGGCGGAGGCAACGGCAGCGGCCAACCTGAAAAAAGTCCAGGCGGCCCTGGCTGCCCTGAAAAACGGCACCCGGCCGGAGGACATTGCCGCCGCCCAGGCCCAGGTAGAAGCGGCCCGGGCTCAACTGCAACTGGCCCAGAACAACCTGGCGGCCACGGAGATCCGGGCGCCGTGGGACGGAATTATCACCAACGTCAACGGGCAGGTAGGCCAGCGCGTAGGCAGCAATACCAGCGCCACCGACGCTTCAAATAGTTTTATCTTCCTGGTTTCCCCCGAACTCCAACTGCGGGTGCAAGTCAATGAAGCCGACATCAACAGAGTCAAGGTGGGGCAGGAGGCGGACTTTACGGTCAACGCCATGCCTGACCGCACCTTTAAAGGTAAGGTGACGGCCATTGCACCCCAAGCCCAGACCGTAGCCAACATCCAGCTATATGACGTCCTGGTAGACGTAAGCAGCGCGGGGGCGTCCCTAAAGGCCGGCGAGTCGGCCAGCGTGACCATAATTATCAGCCGCAAAGATAACGTCATCACCATCCCGCGGGCGGCTATCGCCTATGCCGAAGGCTACCTCTCCCAGGCCGCCAATGCCGCCGGCAGCCGGGCAACCTCGTCGTCGGGGACTTCCGGCGGGGGCAACCAGAGGGGAGGCAGCAGGGGAACGGGAAGTACAACAGGCAGCTCGACAACGGGCGCCTCTACCAGCGGAGCTTCCCAGGCCGGGGAAAACCGGGCCGTAGTCCTGGTACTGGAGGGCGGGCGGCCGGTGCAGCGCCAGGTGGTAACTGGCGCCAGCGACGAGCGCAATATCGAAGTAGTCAGCGGCTTAACGGCAGGGGAACAGGTGGTGGTCGGCACCGGTAGCGCTGGAAGTATGGGGAGTACCGGCAATACGGGGAGCATAGGCAGGACGAACAACCGCACCGGCGGACCCCAACAACCAGCCATGTTTTTCAGGGGGAGATAAAGATGGACTTCCCCGTTATCCAGCTTAAAGGAGTCACGCGGGTTTACTCCCCGGGGTCAAACCAGGTATGGGCGCTACGGGGTATCAATCTGGAAATAAACCGGGGAGAAATGGTGGCCATCATGGGGGCCTCCGGTTCAGGCAAATCGACGTTGATGCACATCATCGGCTGCCTGGACCGTCCCAGCAGCGGCCAGTACCTCTTCGCCAACCAGGACGTCACCAGGATGACGCCGGACCAACTAGCCCGGGTGCGCAACCGGGAGATCGGTTTCATCTTCCAGAGCTTCAATCTCCTCAGCCATACACCGGCGTGGGAAAATGTCTGCCTACCCATGATTTATTCCGGCATCCCGCGGCCGGTAATGACCAAGAAGGCCCTGGCCATGTTGGCCATGGTCGGCCTCCAGGGGCGGGAGGAACACCTGCCCAACCAGCTATCCGGCGGCCAGCAACAGCGGGTGGCCATTGCCCGGGCCCTGGTAAACGAGCCCTCCATCATCCTGGCCGATGAGCCGACCGGGGCCCTGGACACCCGCACCAGTATCGAACTCATGGCCCTGCTCCAGCAGCTCCACCAGGAGAAAGGCCTGACCATCGTCATCGTTACCCACGAACCCGACATTGCCGCTTACTGCCAGCGGCTGGTGCGGATCCGGGACGGCCAGATAATAGAAGACCGGCCCGTGCCGGAGCCGCGCCTGGCCGCCCGGGAACTGGCCGCACTACCGGTGGAGGAGGATTAGAAAATGGACCTTTATGCCGCTCTGACAGTTGCCTGGCGGGGACTGCTGGCCAACAAGATGCGCTCAATTTTAACCATGCTAGGGATTATCATCGGCGTGGCCGCCGTGATCGTCATGATCAGCATCGGCCAGGGGGCCTCGGCCCAGGTAACAAGCAGAATAGCCAGTATGGGTTCCAACCTGCTCATGGTGATGCAGGCGCCTTCCTTTGGGGCCGTACGGGGTGCCGGCGGAGGGGTCAACTCCCTGACCATGGATGACGCCAAAGCTATCAGCGAGCTTCCCCTGGTGCAAAACGTGGCCCCCGAATCCAGGAGCCAGGTAACAGCCTCTTACGGCAGCAATACCTGGACCACCACCGTTAACGGCACCACGGCAGGGATGGAGGCTATCAAAGGCTGGCAGATGCCTGCCGGCGCTTTCTTTGCCAACGACGAGGTAGACCGCGCCGCCCTGGTGGCCGTGCTGGGACCGACGGTAGTGGCCAACCTTTTCCCCTCCGGCTTTAACCCCATAGGTGCTTCCATTACTCTCAACAACCTGCAGTTCACGGTCATCGGCGTCCTACCGTCCCAGGGAGGCGGCTTCGGCGGTGCGGACCAGGACGATATCATCTACATCCCCATCACGACGGCCCAGCGGCGCTTTTTGGGCCAGGGGGTGGTACCAAACAGCGTGCGGATGATTAATGTCCAGGCCCAGGACACCACCAGCTTGAACGCGGTCCAGGAGGAGATCACCTCCCTCCTGCGGCAGCGCCATCACCTGGGGGCCAATCAGGACGACGACTTTCGCATCCAGAATATGACCGCCGTCCTGGACACCGTGGCCGCGACCACCGGCAGCATGACCCTGTTGCTGGCCGGCATAGCCGCCGTCTCCCTCCTGGTCGGCGGCATCGGCATCATGAATATCATGCTGGTGTCGGTAACCGAGCGCACCAGGGAGATCGGCATTCGCATGGCCGTGGGCGCCACCCGGGGCGCCATTCTCACCCAGTTCCTGGTGGAAGCCATAATCCTGAGCCTGGTGGGCGGGTTGATCGGTGTCGCGGGGGGTATTACCGGTAGCCGGGTGGTCGCCCTGCTGGCCGGGTGGCCGACGGTCCTCAATCCCGCGGCCATCCTGCTGGCCATGGGCTTTGCCGCCCTGGTGGGTATTTTTTTCGGCTTTTACCCGGCCCGAAAAGCCGCCAATGCCGACCCTATTGAAGCCCTGCGTTTTGAGTAGGCAGGATAGAAAAAGACCAGGGCGCCGAAATCCAGGCTCATAAAAATTTGCCGCAAAATCTAATTGTAGTGACCGAAGACCCGCCACCAGGTTTTATACCTGGCAACGGGTCCTTTCCTTTTCTTATAGAGGTGGTATTCTGGATTGTTAGGCATATTTACGATTTTTCTATCCCATGGCCAGCCATGCATCCCCCGGACACCCGTCATTTATGGATCCGGGGGGTTCTTTTTTTCCACCTCAGCGTTTTTTAAAACCCTGCACTTTATGGTCCGTCCCTATTGCCCCTACCCTGGCACACCTAACAGGGCACCGGAATAGTATGGATTGGGTAAGAAAGTTAGACCAGGCTAAGGATATTGTTGCAAAGAAGGTGCTCCGTGATGATTGGAGAAACAGTCGCCAGGAGAATTAGCGTCGGTAATAAAGCGCCCTTCCTGTCCTGGGTCCGCTCCTTAACGAGATTCCTCGGCCCGGCCTTCATTGTCAGCGTGGCCTACATCGATCCCGGCAATTTTGCCACTAATATCAGCGGTGGTTCTACCTTTAACTACAACCTCATCTGGGTAATCCTCTGGAGCAATTTAATGGCTATTTTCCTGCAAACCCTCTCGGCCAAATTGGGCATTGCCACCGGCTATAACCTGCCGGAGATGTGCGCCCGGGTCTTTAGCAAAAAGGCCAACTATTTTTTATGGATCGTGGCCGAACTGGCGGCCATGGCCACCGACCTGGCTGAATTCCTCGGCGGCACCCTGGGGTTGTATTTGCTATTCCATATCCCCATGGTATACGCCGGCTTGCTAACAGGAGTCTTGACTTTCCTGATCGTCTATATGGAAAAATACGGCCAGCGGGTCGTGGAAGCCATTATTACCCTCCTGGTAACGGTAATATGTTTCGCCTATGCTATAGAGTTGTTTCTGGCTAAACCTGACTGGACTGCAGTCGGCATCCATACCTTGCTGCCTTCTTTACCCAATAGTGAAGCGGTATTGATCGCCGTCGGCATGCTCGGGGCGACGGTCATGCCCCATGTTATCTACTTGCACTCGCAACTGGTCCAGTACCGCCGGGTTGAAATTACTGCTGATTACATGCTGCAAGAAGCCGATGTCACAGGGCCCCAGCAGCTTCAGCGCAGATTGCTATTCCTTAAACCTCAGGCCAGTAATAACGCCATCTCTAAGACTGAGCACTTCAACACCCAATGCAACCCGGCTGCCGACTGCGCGGGTGATAATAAGGCCTATAAGCTCCAGCACCTGCGAATGGAAAAGATCGATATCGCCCTGGCCATGAACATCGCCTTTATAGTCAATGCAGCCATGGTCATCGTCTCCGCCGCTGTATTTTACCGTCACGGTATAGCCGTAGATACTATTGAAGATGCCCATCGCTCCCTGGCCCCCCTACTGGGGACACTATCTAGTGGCACCTTCGGCCTCGCCCTGCTGGCCTCCGGCTTGTCTTCCTCCGCTGTGGGCACCCTGGCCGGCCAGACCATCATGAAGGGTTTTGTTAACCTGAACATTCCTTTAAACGCCCGCCGGTTGATAACCATGGCGCCAGTGCTGGTGATCATCGCCCTGGGTATTAACCCCATGAAGGCCCTGGTCCTGAGCCAGGTGGCCCTGAGCTTCGCCCTACCCCTGGCCATTATCCCCCTGATCCTGATTACCGGGCGTAAGGATCTCATGGGTGCCTTTGTCAACACCCCGGCAACTAAAACCGTGGCCTGGCTTATAACCGCAGCTATAATCAGCTTGAATGCCGTCCTCTTAGTGCTAACCTTTACCGGTGAGGTCTAGCCCGCTCCTGATCCATATAGCTACTAGCGCACCCGAAGAATCAGCGTAGCTCCAGCGCTGCCAATGCCACCAGCATGGCGACGGCTACCATCTAAATCAATTAACATCAATTAACGGCAACAGGTGGCCGCCGATACTGCCATACTTCATTTTCACCTGCCGCCCTTTGTTTCACAGGCAAAGGTGTATTCCTCCAGCTCGCGGATACGGGGGGTATCGCCGCAGACAGGACAATTGCTGTTGCGTTCGGCCTTAATCTCCCGCAAGCGCATCTCCAGGGCGTTATAAATCAGCAGCCGGCCGGTAAGGGTTTCCCCTACCCCCAGTAAGATCTTCAGGACCTCGGTGGCCTGGATGCAGCCGATGACGCCGGGCACCGGGCCGACCACCCCGGCTTCCTGGCAGCTCGGCACGGACCCCGGCAGGGGCGGGTCGGGAAAGATACAGCGGTAGCAGGGTCCCTGGCCGGGTTTGATGGTCATGACCAGCCCGTCCCACTGCAAAACCCCGCCTTCCACCAAGGTTTTACCCGCCATGACACAGGCGTCATTGAGCAGGTAACGGGTGGGGAAGTTATCAACGCCGTCTACGATTACGTCGTAGTCACGGATAAGAGGGAGGATATTATCTTTACCCAAACGCAGCTCATAGGCATTGATGTAGAGCGCTGGATTTAGGGCCAGGAGGGTTTCCCGGGCGGATGCCGCCTTGGGTTGTCCTACTCTGGTGGTATTGTGGAGGATCTGGCGCTGCAGGTTGGAGAGGTCGACGTTATCGCTGTCGATTATACCCAGGGTGCCGACACCAGCGGCGGCCAGGTAATAGGCCACCGGCGAACCCAGCCCACCGGCGCCCACGATCAGGACTCTGCCTTGTTTCAACCTTTCCTGACCGGGGCCGCCGATATTCTTCAGGATAAGCTGCCGGCTGTAGCGCTCTATCTCTTCATTCGATAGGGCCATCCTTCAGCCTCCAATCTTGACTATATTTATCGGTTTGCATTGATTATAGCAAGGAGCGATAAAAAGGTCAAGAAAAAATATCCCCCACCCGGCTTTCCTGAAGCTGGGTATCGTCACCAATATCATCTTTCACATTATCTTGACATTTTGCTTACACTTTCATCACAACCATCCTTCATAATAAAGACAAAGGAAGGAGGGAGAGAGCATGAAAACCCCTTTAGCAGTTCTGGCAGCGGCAGTTTTACTGGCGGGAACGATCATTGTTCCGCGGGCTTTCGCCGTGAGCCAGCAGAATCAACCCCCGGCTGCCGCACCGGCCCCTGCGGCCGGAAATTTTGTGCAACAGATGATTGACCAGCATTTGAGCTGGGTCGACAGCGCGGAAAAAAACGGCCAGCTCACCCCGGAACAGGCCCAATCCTGGCGGCAACACCTGGATAGTATGCGGGACTTCCATACCGAATACGGCCTGGGCATGATGGGGGGGAATTATTCCGGCTTTTGCCATGGTGGGGAGGTTGGGCCGAGTAACAACACTCCATCGAAGTAGATTCGCCGGTATTTCCCGGCAAGGGAGGTGAACTTCCATGCGGAAAAGGTATATGTTACGGCCGGTAGCTCACTGCAGCGGCGGGCATTAGTTTCTGGTCCCGGGCAGGACCTTAAACTGCCTTTTTTTTGTTTTAGGCTGTAGACCTATTTATAGCAAGGTATTCCGGACTTGCCCATCTCGACTTTTTCTGTTTTTATGATGCAGGCCTACCAGACTCGCAGCCCCCTGGTAAATACCAGGCTATCCAGAAGACGATTAATCCAACTATGGTAACTCTGGTAAATAGAAACTGAAAATGCTCCCCCTGCCAGGGGTACTTTTTACTTCCACCCGGCCACCTTGGGCCTCCACCAGGCTTTTCACAATCGCCAGCCCCAGGCCGCTGCCGCCGTCGCGCCGCGAGCGGGACTTGTCTACTTTATAAAAGCGTTCCCAGATATATGGAAGCTCTTCCGGGGGGATCCCGCGGCCGGTATCGGCAACACTTACCTTCAACTCCGCCCCGGCCCGGCTGGCGGCAATGGTGATTTTACCCCCCGCCGGGGTATGGTGGCGGGCGTTGTCCAGGAGGTTGATCATTATTTGCTCCAGGCGGCCGGCATCTCCTTTGATTAAAGGTAAAAAAGGGGCTATCTCCTTAGCTAAACTTAAATTTTGCTCGGCCAGCAGTGGTTGATATTTCCGGGCTACTCTGGTCAATAGTTCGCCCATATCAATGGTCGCCAGATCCAGGGTCAGATGCCCGGCAGCCATTTTATTTAGGTCAAAAAGATCCTCGATCAGCCGCCGTAAACGCCTGGCCTCAGCCAGAATAATACCCGTATACTCCTGGCGTTCTTTCTCGCCGGCGGCCATACCATCAGCCATGGCTTCCGCATACCCCTGGATAAAGCTTAAAGGGGTACGTAATTCATGGGAAACGCTGGCCAGAAATTCCCGCCGCAGCTGATCCAGTTGTTTCTGGGCCGTTACGTCCTGGAGGATAGCCACGGCGGCCCGGCCATCCCTCTCTGCACCCGGTAGTGGGGCCGCCCGGATGGCAAGCACCTGTTGCCCCCACTTTATTTCCCCCGTGGACCCTTCGCCCCCTACAGCAGCCTGCAAGGGCTCCATTAAGGCGGCTGGTAATGACATTCCTGGTACCAACTGCAGGTTGAGGAGCTTTTCCGCCTGGGGGTTGGAAAAAAGCACCTGCCCGTTAAAATCAAAAGCCAGGACGCCATCAGTTATCCCCCTCACCACCCGGTTAAGTTTCTCTTTCTCTCGCGATAAGGCGCTGATACTCTGCGCCAGTTCGGTGGATAAGTGGTTAAAGCTCCCGGCCAGCCGGCCGATCTCATCCTCAGACGTTACGGGGACACGGCCACTGAAATCGCCCCGGGCCATATTCAGGGCGATCCGATTCATCTGCTTCAGGGGCCGTGTTACCCGGCGGGCGGCAAAGATGGCCAGGATGGTGGCCAGCAGTACGGCCCCCAGACCGGCATAGAGGATCAGGCGGTCGACGGCAGCCATGGCGGTACTGAGGGAAGCCTGGGGAGCAAAAAGAATCACGGCCCCGGTAACATCCCCATCGACCCTGACCGGTACAGCCACCGTTAGCATATCAGCCTGGAAAATTTCCTGGTAACCGCGCTTTACCACATTAGTACCCTGGAGGACCTGCTCGATGTCGGCATCATTTAAATGCATACCGGCTGTAGGTATGTGCATACTGCTGTGGCCCATCATATGCTCCATGCCCATACCGGCACCATTGCTGCTGCAGGAAATAACCTGTCCCTGGCGATCAATAAACATGACCCCGGTACCAGCCACTTTACCCAGGATTTCAGCCTGCGCGGTCAGGTCACTATAATTGTTGTTCGCCAGGCTCTGGGCCAGCATCTCGCCCCTGGCCAGCATCGTTTCCACCTGCTGCTTGTAGTAATAACTTTCTAACAAATGGTGCAGAGAAAAACCCACCGTCAAGAGACTGATTACTACCAGGGATACCAGGAGCAGCCATAATTTGGTCGTGATGCTTTGCCGCATCATTCCTTCACCTCAAGCTTATAACCCACACCCCAGACGGTTGTTATAAAGTCATGCTCCCGGCCCAGCTTTTCCCGCAGGTTCTTAATATGGGTATCTACCGTACGCAGGTCGCCGTAAAAATCGTAACCCCACACCTTTTCTAGTATCTTTTCCCGTCCCATGACCTGCCCCGGGTGACGGGCCAGGAAAAGGAGCAGGTCAAACTCCTTGGGGGTCAGGTTTTCTACTGGCTGACCCTGTACTTTGACTTCCCGGCCGGCGATATCAATCGCCAGTCCTGGAAAATGCAATTCCTCGCCCCGCTTAGCATCACCGCCAGCCCGGCGCAGCAGGGCTTTGACCCGGGCCACCAGCTCCCGGGGGCTGAAGGGCTTAACTACGTAATCATCCGCCCCCAGCTCAAAACCCGTCAAACGATCCATTTCGTCGCCCCGGGCGGTCAGCATGATGATGGGTAAATCCATTTTTTGGTGGACCAGCCGGGCCACGCTCCAGCCGTCGCCATCGGGCATCATGAGATCTAGAATTAGGAGATCGAAACTATCTTGTTCGATCTTTTCCAGGGCCTCGTGGCCGCTGGCCGCCTCGGCTACTTCCATACCCTCCTTTTCCAGATACAGGCGCACCAGCTGGCGCAGGCCGGCTTCATCATCGACAACCAGAACGTGGGTCCTGGCCAATCTATATGACCTCCCTGCTTTATATTTGAATCCAGTAAGGTAGATTCCAGTCGGGACCAGCTTTTGCTCCAATCTTGACTAAATATATCGGCTTGCAGAAATTATAACAGGCGCTACCCTGGAGGTCAAGGACGCAATCATTGATAGCAACGGCCGGGGCTTCCCGGGCCATTTTTTTGTTCCCCTGGTATTGTTATCCCCCGGACAAATAGGCTAAAATAAAATTAGATAGAGATCGGTAAAACACCTGTCCTATACCAGTTGCCAAAGAGTAAAGCATCTTATCGGAGTTGCCTCTAGTTTCCATACCAGGTAAGGATTGTTAAACAAAAAATGGAGGTCCATACCTGATGAGCTTGCTCGAATCCTCTGGACGGGCCGGGGCGCTGACGTCCCGTTTCTTCTGGCGTTACCTTTTCTTGAGCCTGCGGCCCAAGCAGTGGATGAAAAATGCCTTTGTCTTTGCCGCCATCCTTTTTTCCCGCCACCTGCTGGAATTGCCCCTGCTGATGCGAACCATCCAGGTGTTCATCATCTTCTGCCTCCTGTCCGGCAGCACCTACCTAGTGAACGACCTGGTGGACCGGGAAAGGGATCGCCTCCATCCCCGCAAGAAACACCGGCCCATTGCTGCCGGCCTGCTGGCCCCCCTGCCGGCCACTGTAGCCGCGGTGGTCACCCTGGCCGGCAGCCTTTCCTGGGCCTTCACTTTAAGCTGGCAGGTGGGCCTGATCAGCCTGGCCTACGCCCTCCAGACCCTGGCTTACTCCTTTTATCTCAAAGATATGGTGATTATCGACGTCTTTGTGGTGGCCCTGGGCTTCGTCCTGCGGGTAGCCGTCGGGGCAGCGGCCATTATGGTGCCGGTTTCAGCCTGGCTCTTCATCGCCGTCATTCTCCTGGCCCTTTTCCTGGCCCTCTGCAAGCGCCGCCACGAACTCGTTTCCCTGGATAATGCCGCCGCCTGCCGCGGCATCCTGGCCGATTATTCCGTAGGCCTCCTGGACCAGATGATTGCTACCGTAACCTCGGCCACCGTCGTCGTCTATGCCATCTACACCTTTATCGGTGCCCAGAGCTCTTACCTGATGTATACCGTCCCCCTGGTCCTCTTCGGCATCTGCCGCTACCTCTACCTGACCTACCGCTGCCAGGGGGGTGGGGAGCCGGAGAGCCTGGTCCTGCGGGACAAACCCCTGGCAGCCACCATCCTGCTCTGGGCCGCCAGCTGTTTTGTTATCCTGTACTGGCTCTAAAGTAAACTGGCCGGTGCCGCTACCTGCTGTGAAACTCGCATCGCCTGCCACCCCGCCGCTTTTATCCTCCTGCAGGTGTTGCCAGGCAGGATGAGGCCTGCTTTGTAGATAATAGCCGGTAGGTACGATCTGCCGGCGCCGTTAGATCGTGGGGTTGTTTAATCTGGCCTGGTTAACTTTTCTGAGCGGTAATTTACTCGCCATCCTGACGGCCTTTTGCCTGACCCGCGGGCGGGGACTGGCACCGGCCGAAGGCTTCTTAGCCATCTTTGTCCTGGCTGGGGCGCAGATTACCGGCACTATGCTCCTGGCCGGTACTATCCTGCGCCTGACAGTCGGTTGGTTGTTGGGCCTGAATGCAGTTCTGCTGATGGCTGCCTGCATCTGGACCAGCTTGGCCCCGGCACCGGGCCTAAATGCCTGGCCGCGGCCGGATGCCGACTGGTCCAATAACTTCTGGACCAAACTCCTCCTTTTCCTGGCCGTTCTGGAAACGGCCTGGCTCATTTTTCTGGGCTACCTCCTACCGCCCTATGCCTGGGACAGTCTCTATTACCACCTCACCGCGGCAGCCACCTGGCTCCAGGCGGGCCGGATCGTCCTCAGCCCTTATACCCTCTGGGCCAACGTCTACCCCATGAACACAGAGCTCCTCTTTGCCTGGAACCTGCTCCTGACCGGCAGCGACCTGCTGGTGGACCTGACCCAGCTGCCCTTTGCCCTGGCCGGGGGCCTGGCCGTCTATGCCCTGGGCCGGCAGGCAGGCTTAAAGCAAGCCGGCAGCGCCGTGGCTGGAGCCCTTTTTTTCCTCACCCCTATTGTCCTGATCCAGAGCAAGACCTGCTACGTGGATGTGGCCTTTGCCGCCATGTTTCTAGTGGGTTATTACTTCGCCTGGCGTTACTACCATTCCCCGCGTCGGGGTTATTTGCTCCTAACCGCCCTGGCTGCCGGCTTGGTTACAGGAATGAAGGCCTCGGCCGCGCCCTATGTGGCGGTTATCTTCGCCATAGTTCTCGCCGGCGACTGGCGGGCCGGCCAGGAAGATGGCCAGCCCGCGTGGTGCCGGATGTTGATCAGCGCGGCTATCTTTGCTATGGCTATCCTGCTGTGGGGCGGCTTCTGGTACCTGCGCAATTGGCTGGCCTACGGTAATCCCCTTTATCCCTTCACCATTAGAATCCTGGGCCATACCCTCTGGCCGGGGGAGGGCAGTGTCGCCGGCTTAGTGATGGCCGGCAATACGCCTCCGGAGCTGGTGGGCTTACCTACCTGGCAGCAGCTGTTGCGTTCCTGGCAAGAAGTCGTCGCTCCTTATACCTTCGACCAGCGCCTGGGGGGCTTCGGACCCCAGTGGCTCTACCTGGAGCTGCCGGCCCTAGCCCTGGTCCTGCTGCTATCCCTGGTCCATGGCGGTCGGAAACTGCTGCTATTTTTCCAGGGTAGGGGATATTTAGCGCCCTTATACCGGGATGTCAAGGAACCACCAGCCGTGGATCAGGACGCCTGGGAGCTGCCATCCTTACCGGGAAATGCCCAGGGGCTCCAGCCCGTGTCCCGGGGCCCCGGGCGCGAGCTGTGCCAGGATAGAGACCCCTGCCGCCAGACGGCGCCAGCAAAGGATACCAATGGTAAAGGGCGTTATCTTCAAGACAGCTGCCGCCTCGTGCCCCTCCTCCTACCCCTTATCCTCCTCTTCTGGCTGCAGCCTGCCCCCTGGTGGACCAGGTACACTATTTTCATCGTCGCTGCCGGGGCTTTGAGCCTAGCTTACCTGGAGGAACACCTACCCTGTTTCTGGGCCCGGCCCCTACGGGTGGCTACCCTATCCCTGGTCCTCGTCTCCCTGGCCGGTAGCCTGACCCACGGCTACTTCACACCCGGAGTAATAGCCCGTTTCCTGGCCCTGCCGTCGGAAAGGCGCACCTTCTTCCAGCTGACCCCCTGGGGCGACGAGCTGGCCTGGGTAGACGGGATCCCTTCGGGTTCACGAATAGCCTATACAGAAACGAGCTTCCCCTACCTCCTCTTCGGCCCACGCCTGCAAAACCAGGTCGTCCGGATCATAGCCCCTACGGAAAAAGAGATGCTGCGCCAGCTCCGAGATAATGGCAGCCGGTTCTTCCTGACGCGCACTACTTCATCTTACTATCGCTGGGCACAAAATAACCCGCAGTTACTCGAACCCTTCTTTAGCTTCGGTGATTATGTAACTTACAGGATGAAAGCTACTTTAAAAATGTAGGCCAGGGGAAGAGTCGCTGCAACAGACGGAAGGTGACTAATAAAAAACAAGGGGCTGGACCGGAATCCAACCCCTTATTGCATATTATTCAACCCGGCTTGTTAACTACCTACTTCTCGGCATTGGCCAGCTTCTCAACGTCGATCTTGCCCGATTTAACGTCGTTGATCAGTTGGGTCATCTTATCCTTTACACCTGCTGGTAGTTTGCTCTCCCACTTGGGGTTCCAAATAATTCCCGTGGCACCTTCCTTGGCACCAATAGGATAATATTTGGCTTCGAACTTCCCATTTATAATCTCTTTGATGATATAGTCGATAGCAATGGGATAGCTCTGGGGCGTAGTCGCTACCACTGTATCCGGGGCGACGTTGCTCATATCATGGTCATAACCGATATCCATGACACCCTTTTCCTGGGCCGCCTGGACGACCCCGAGGCCGGCCTGGTCAGCATTACCCAGTACCACATCAGCACCCTGTTCGATAAAGGTCCTGGCTGTTTCCTTGGCCTTAGCGACATCATCGAAGCTGCCGGTCATGGCGGTCATCACCTGGACCTTGGGGTTGACCAACTTAGCTCCAGCTTTAAAGCCCAGCAAGGCGTTTTTGATAGGCGGGATATCCATGCCGCCTACATAACCTATTTTACCGGTTTTGGTTACCATCGCCGCCAGGGCGCCACCGAAGAAACCGGCCTGGACATTCAGGACCTGGAGGGAAGCGACGTTAGGCGCCTGGCTGATGTCCGTACTGGTAACAATAAATTTCACATTGGGGAAGTCCTTGGCGATCTTTTTAATAGAATCGCCGAACTCAAAGCCGTGGCCGATGATCACGTCATAACCCTGGGTGGCGTAGGCGCGCAGGGCGTCGGCCTGATCTGACTGGCTGACGCTCTCCCGGTAGGCAGTTTTTACACCCAGCTCTTTTTCTGCCTTCTTTAAGCCCTCGTAGGCCGTAGCATTCCAACCGTTGTCATTTACCGGCCCGGGGAGGAGAAGGGCGACCTTCAGCTGTTTCTTACCCGTATCCTTATTCTGGTCTGTCTGGCCGCTCGGGGCCGTCTGGCCCTGGCTACCGCTATCCTTCTTACCTCCGCAGCCGGCTACCAGGAGGGTCGTGAGCAGCAGGATTGCTGCCAGCCCCAGGGCTAAAATCCGTAAACGCTTCATCTTCATACCCCCATGAAGTTTATTCCGGCAAATCCGGTCCCGGGTCAGTTCGCTGACCCGTATTTAGTACCCCTATTTAGTAGTCACTTGACGCTCGATTTTGATCTTGCCTGCCTTCAGGTCCTCGACAACCTGGTTGATCTTACTCTTCGCCTCTGCGGATATCTTGCTATCAAAACTATGGTAGGGAGCCAGGAAGACGGCTCCTTCTTTAACGCCCATATAGTAGACCTTGGGTTGGTACTTACCTTCCTGGATGATCTTGCCCAGGGAGACCATGGCCTTGGCCCAGCTCTGGATGGCGCTGGTGACTACCGTGTCCGGGGCGACATTATTCAGGTCGGAGCCATAACCGATGGCCAGAACCTTTTTCTCCTGGGCGGCCTGGATGGCCCCCAGGCTGGCCTGGTTGGCATCCCCCATGACCACATCTACGCCCTGGTTGATGAGGCTGGTGGTCATCTCCTTCATCTTGGCCACATCAGAGAAGCTGCCCGTCATGGCCGTTTTAACGTCAATTTTGGGATTGACGTATTTGGCCCCTTCGACAAAGCCCTCGATGGTCTGCCGGATGGGCGGCATCTCCTCACCGCCGATGGCGGCCACCTTATTGCTCTTGGTCAGGATGCCGGCCACAGCTCCCTGGAGGAAGCCCATCTGGTAGTTATCGACCACCAGGGAACAGAGATTGTTGTCGGCCAGATCGGCGTTATTGATGACAAACTTGGTCTTGGGGAACTGGGCCGCCACCTTTTTAGCAGCATCGGCAAACTGGAAACCGTGGGCAATGACAATGTCGAAACCGGCAGAGCCGTAGTTGCGGAAGATCTCTTCCTGATCAGACTGGCTGACGTTCTCGGTATACTTAGTCTCGGCACCCAGCTCCTTTTCCATGGCCTTGAGGCCTTCATAGGCGGTGGCGTTCCAGCCGTTGTCGTTAATGGGTCCCGGCAGGATTAAACCCACTTTGAGTTTTCCCCCGGTTTGATTGCCGGTGGTTGTCGTGCCCTGGTTGCCCGGTGGCGCTGCATTCTGCTTTTTTGGCCCACACCCGGCCAGCACCATGGCTGCGACTAGGACGAGCACCAAGCCCAGAACTACGATTCTAAATCTCTTCATCGTTACTCCCCCTGCTCATTTTCCCCTGATGGGAATTTACATTTATAGCTCCCATTTTAAATAATAGTATAATACTGGCAAGCTTCACTCCCTTCATTGGTATTTTAAGTTTTGGGGCTACCTTAATCTGAATTTAATATTCGACAAATCCTCCTGAATTCCTGCCGTTACTACGTAACCCATCTTCCTTTTTCTAAAATAATTTTGTTACCCCATCAGGGTCAAAAGCATAACGATTAACCCTGACGACCCTTCCAGGGTTAATCAACAGGCCCGCTATCTATTCCCGCTTTCGTAAGTGAACAAAAAGCCGCCACCCTTTTATTGAGTGACGGCATCGTCGCCTGGTAAACGCCCTTGCTTACCGCAATATAGGAAGAAACATGGTTGACAGATCTTACAGTTTCAAGTTGAGGCTATTATAAGCCTCTCGTTTCCATAATGTCAAGACCTACTTAAGGGTTGCCGCCAGGATAGCCTTAATGGTGTGGAGGCGGTTCTCGGCCTCGTCATAGATAACCGACTGGGGACCGTCCATGACCTCTTCGGTCACTTCGATGCCGCGGTCGGCGGGCATGCAATGCATATAAATGGCGTCTTTATGGCCCAGGGCCATCCGCCGGCTATCCATGACCCAGTTGGGGTAGTTGTCGATGAGCTCGGCGCCTTCCGTATCGCTGCCGGTATAGGCGATGGGGCCCCAGCTCTTGGCGTAGATGACGTCGGCGTCTTTGCAGGCTTCGTCCATATCGTTGACAACGTTAAACTGGACGCCGTTATCGTCCGCGTTCTTCTTGGCCTGCTCGACGAAGTCCGGCAAGAGGTGGAACTCCGGCGGATGGGCCAGGGTGACGTTCATGCCGAAGCGGCTCATAAGGAGAATAAGGGACTGGGGCATGGATAGGGGCCGCACATACTTGGGCGCATAGGTCCAGGAGATGGTAAAGTTCAGGCCGCGGGTATTCTTGCCGAACTTCTCCTGGATAGTCATAATGTCAGCCAGGGCCTGGGTCGGGTGATAGAGGTCGCACTGCATGTTGATGACGGGAATCTTGGCGTGCTTGGCCAGTTCCCGCATGTAGGCATTACCTACTTTGTAGGTGCAGTTGCGGATGCCGATGCCGTTGCCGAAACGGCCCAGGACCTCTACCGTATCCTTGGGGGTCTCACCGTGGCCGATCTGGGTAGCCTTGGGAGTCAGGTAGATAGCATGGCCACCCAGCTGGGTCATGCCGGTCTCAAAGGCGTTGCGGGTCCGGGTGGATTCCTCAAAAAAAAGCATGTAGAAGGTTTTGTCCTCCAGGATGTGGTGCTTTTCACCCAGGGCTTTACGCCGCTTCAGGTCATAGGCGATGTCGAGGAGCGTATCGATTTCTTCCCTGGTCCACTCCTGCAGGGTAATAAAGTGTTTCCCGCGCAGATCCGTCTGCATTCTTGTCCCTCCATGTAAATTAATTATTTATTGCCAGCGGGAACCCGTCAGGGCCCCGCCGGTTGCCTAAAATATTATTAAAAGAGTAAGGCGAGAATTTGTTGTCGCGCCTATTCTTGCCGCCTGGCGGCATCTACACCACCAAAGAGGTCGGCCGCCATTCATACCAGTTAGCACTACCTACCCGCGCCACAGGCAGCCTTCCAACTTTATATCTTCTTTGGACCAGCCTTGTCAGCCGCCTCTTCGATGGCGTCGACAATCTGCTCATAACCGGTACAGCGGCAGAGGTTCCCGGCAATGGCCGCCTTAATCTCCGCCCGGGTGGGATGGGGGTTCTGATCCAGCAGGGCCTTGGCGCTCATAATCATGCCCGGAGTACAAAAACCGCACTGCAGGGCATTATGCTGCATAAAGGCCTCCTGCAGGGGGTGCAGGTGCTCCCCCTGTTCCAACCCTTCAATAGTAGTTATCTCTTTACCGGCGGCAGAAGCTGCCAGGACCAAACAGGAGTTTACCGCTTTACCATCCATAATGACGGTGCAAGCGCCGCATTCGCCGATATCGCATCCTTCTTTAGTACCGGTAAGCAATAGCTCGTCCCGCAGGACGTCCAACAGCCGGGCATTGGGCGCCACCGTGACGTTGTAATCCCGGCCGTTCACCCGCAGGGATATGCTGATTTTTTCACTCATCTACCTTCACCCCCGCAGCTTGCAGGATGGCCCGCCTGGTGAGGGCGGCAATAACCGGCAGTTTATACTCCGTCGACCAGCGCCGGCCGCTCAAGCGCAGCATCTCTTCCCCGACTTTCTCGCCGGCCATCCGGGCCAGTTCTTCGCTGACGACCGACCCTACCAGCAAGTTCTCGGCTGCCGGCACCCGGGCCGCCACCGGCAGGGCCGCCCCTGGTACGATGCGGGCCGCAGTTACCCTGCCGTTTTCATCCCAGTAAAGGATGACGGCAATATTCAAACGGGCAATGCTCAGGGCCTGCCGGCGGCCTAACTTCAGAAAGGCACTGCCTGCTTGGGGTGGCAGTTTGCTAAACCTTAGGGCGGTGATAATCTCGCCGGCGGCCAGGGCTGTGCGGTTAGGCCCGGCCAGCAAATCTCCTGCCGCAACCCGACGCTCCCCCTGGCTGCTAGTCAAAACAGCTACAGCCTCTAAGGCGATAAGGGCCGGGACAGTGTCGGCCGCGGGGGAGGCGTTGGCGAGATTGCCGCCAATGGTGGCCCGGTTACGTATTTGCAGCGAGCCGACCTGCCCCGCCGCTTCTGCCAGCAGGGGAGCATAGGCCCTTACCAACGGCGAGGCGGCGACTTCGCCGTGGGTGGTCAGGGCGCCGATGGTCAGCTCGTCGCCGTCCTCCCGGATATAGCTCAGATTATCTAAATCAGCCAGGTCGATAATTTGATTTACCCCGGCTAAACGGCGGTTTTCTTCCCGCAAAGCGACCAGGAGATCGGTCCCGCCGGCCAGCACCCGGGCCGCCGGGCCATAAGTGGCCAGCAGCCGGCAAGCTTCCTCCAGGTCCCGGGGCCGGTGATAAGTGAAATCCAGCATCAGGCGCCACCTCCCCGTTTTAAAGCCTTGCCCAGGAGGACCCGTTCCAGATTAGCCGGCAACTCCCGCACTGTTTTGCCGGTGGCGTCGGCCACGGCGCTGGCAATGGCGGCGGCAATGCACTCCGTCGCCGCTTCGCCCATGCTTTTGGCCCGGAAGGGGCCGTTAAAGTCGTCACTCTCGTAAAGGATCACCTGCATCTCCGGCATATCCAGGGCCGTAGGGATGATATACTCGTCGAAATTGGGGTTCAGGATGCGGCCCCGGTCGAACTCGACTTCTTCCGTCAGGGCCATACCCAGGCCCATGGCCACGCCGCCGTAAACCTGGCCTTTAAGCAAGGCCGGGTTGATGGCCTGGCCCACGTCGTGGCCGGCGGTAACCCGTAGGACCTTTACCTGACCTGTCTCCATATCGGCCTCGACCTCGGCCACCACGCAGGCGTAAGTGTAGGAGGGAAAGGCCTTGCCCCGGCCGCGGGGCCGGTCCCACACCGGTGGTTCCGGCTGGTACCATTTAAAACTGGTCAGGGTCCTCCCCTGGCGCAGGGCTTCCCGGACGGCGTCCTCAAAGGCTATAGCTCTAGCCGGGTCCTGGCGACAGTAAATCTTACCACTCCGCCCCTCCACGTCCTCCGGCCGGCAACCGAGCATGGCAGCGGCCACCTCGTGGAGGATTGTCTTTATCTCCCGGGCCGCCTCCAGCATGGGTTTACCCCCGGTGAAAGTCCCCCGGGAGGCGACCGTCATGCCGCCGTCGGGCAGGGTGGTGGTATCCACCCGGGTATAGATAATCTTCTCCATACCGATACCCAGTTCCTCGGCCACGATCTGGGCGTGGGCCGTGGAAAGGCCCTGGCCGTTATCCGTCAGCCCGGAACGGATGGTGACACTGCCGTCGGCGGCCACCGTCACCAGGCCGCCGGTGGCGTCGTACGTCTCGGCCCCCAGGCCGCAACCCCGGAAGCTAGTCACCAGGCCGATGCCCCGGCGCTTGGTACCGCCCTTTTCCCTTTCCCGGGCATATTGTTCCCGCCGGGCGTAGTATTCACTCTTCTGGACAACGGTATCAATAACCTCCACCAGGGGCACCGTCTGGTCGACCAGCTTTTGCCCGGTGGCGGTGACGGAACCGGGCCGCAGGGCGTTCTTCCGCCGCAGCTCTACCGGGTCCATCTGGAGTTCCACCGCCAGTTCGTCCATGAGCTGTTCCTGGGCGTAGATTATCTGGGGGGAGCTGTAGCCCCGCATAGCGCCGCCATAGACCTTATTGGTGTGGACGGCGTAGACATCCACTTGCACATTGGGGATCTCATAACACCCGGCGGCGTGGACACAGGCGCGCCAGTTCATATACTGGGCCTGGGAGTTGTAGGCGCCGCCTTCGTCGACGAGTTCGCCCTGGAGGGCCAGGATTTTACCCTCCCGGGTCGCCCCAATCTTATAACGAAAACGGAAGGGATGACGCTTGGCGCTTTCATTAAAGGTTTCTTCCCGGGTATTAACGATCTTCACCGGCCGGCCGGTCTTGACGGCCATAATGGCCGCCCGGCCGCACATCATCCCCATCTGTTCTTCTTTACCGCCAAAGGAGCCCCCCAGGGTCTGCTGGATAATGTGCACCTGGCCCTGCTTTAACCCCAGGGCCGTGGCCACGGCCCAGCGGGTCATATAGGGGTTCTGCAGGGAACCGTAGACCGTCACCCCGTTATTAGTAGGGTCCGGCACTACCACGCAGGCCTCCGGCTCAATATAGGCGTGTTCGATATACTGGGTGCGGTACTCCCGCTCCAGGACTACGTCGCAGGCGGCAAAGCCAGCCTCGACATCCCCTTTGCGCACCGGCCAGTGGCTATTCTGGACGATATTGCCGGGGGCATAATCCTGGATCTGGGGCGCCCCTGGTTCCATGGCCTCTTCAATGGAGAAGACGCCAGGCAGGGGTTCATACTCCACCCTGATCGCCTTTAACGCCGCTTCGGCCTGCTCCCTGGTCTCGGCAGCTACCATGGCCACAGCGTCGCCGGTGTAGCGGACGCGATCCCTGGCCAGAAAGAGGTAGGTGCACCAGGAGGGCTCAGCAGGCAGGTCGGCCGCCGTTAGGACGCAGTGGACGCCGGGCAGGGTCCGGGCCACGCTGACATCGATACTTTTAATAAGAGCGTGGGCTTCCGGGCTCCGCAGCACCTTGCCGTACAGCATACCGGGAAAGTAAAGATCGGCTGCGTATTTGGCCCGGCCGGTTACTTTTTCATAGGCGTCCACCCGCGGCACTGGCCGGTTGACAATATGAGTAGCCAAAACAACCTCACCTCCAGAACTCCAGGGCGGCGACCCGGGTTGCTTCTTTTATTTCATCCGCCTCCAGGGTCAGCAGGCGAGTCTCGCGCCGCAGAAACCGGCCTGCCACCATCACGTCGACCACATCCCCGGGGTTACGGAAGAGGATGACCTGGTCGAAGACATTCTCCGGATTGGCGGGGGTTGGTGTATCCGCTTTTATCGTCAACAGAAGGTAGCAGCCCTCCGAGAATGGGACCGGCCCTGATGCCGGCAAGCCAGCCACCTCCGAAGTTAAGTCACGTTTAATCTTATTCAACTTTTTTTAGTAAAATCCTGCTGGGGGAAAGCGGTTGCGGCAAAAATATTTCTTCACTAAGAGCATTGCCTAACCGACCCCAGCTTTCTCGGCTAAAAAGCTGCCGGGGGAAGCTTGACCTACCCCACCCGGCAGCTTTGACAGTATTTTTAGTGTCCGTCGCCCTGAGAGCCCGCCTGGGGGTTAACCACAATAGCAGTTAAAGCACCCGTCGGGCAAACGGAAACACAGGCCCCGCAGTGGCGGCAGAGTTCTTTGTCTACAGTCATGATGGGGAATTCCAGCTTGCGGGCTTTATAGGCGCAAGCGGCTACGCAGCGCTGACAGTTGGTGCAGCCGCAGTGCAGGCAACGATTCGCTTCTTCCCTGGCACTTTTTTCCGTTAATCCCAGCTCGACTTCTGCAAAGCCAGGGATCCTTCTTCCTACAGGCAATAATTCCGCTTCCGCCTTACTGGTGCCATCCTCGGCAATCACCACATCTACCGCCCGGGTGCGTTTCACCCCATAGGCGTCCATTACCAGGCCGGTCCCTCCCAGGTATTTGTCTATTGTGGCGGCAGCCTCACGCCCGGCGGCAATTGCTTTGATTACCGAAGCAGGGCCGGTGACACAATCGCCGGCGACAAAAACCCCGGTAATGGAGGTTAAGCCGCTTTTCGCATCATACGTAGCCGGCAGGAAAGAAGCGTCTACGTCCTGGCCTGTGGCAACAATTATAATGTCCGCCTCAATAGCAACCGCCGGCTCCCCGGTTTTCACCGGTTTTCTCCTGCCAGTGTTGTCTTTTTCACCAAGCTTCATGGGGTCGTAGTAAAACTTCTCCGCTTTGCCAGCGCCTTCAATCCTGGCCGGACCAGCCAGGAAAACGAAGCTGACTCCCTCCTCCCTAGCATGAGCTACTTCTTCGGCATAGGCCGGCATTTCCTCTTCCGTTCGACGGTAGGCCACGGTTACTCGGCTCGCGCCAAGCCTTAGGGCTGAACGGGCTGCATCGATAGCCACATTGCCGCCTCCAATTACAACCACTTTTTTGCCGTGGAGACCGCCGGCTCTACCCAGGTTCACATCTTGGAGGAAACTTACCCCGGAAAGTACTCCGGAAAGATCCTCGCCGGGGATGCCCAGGGGCTTGTTGCCGTGGGCCCCGACGGCAAGCAAAACGCTGTCGTATTCCTGCCGCAGCTTTTCCAGGCTAACATCGGAACCTACCTTAACCCCGGTTCTAATTTCCACGCCCATTTTCTCCAGGCGGGCTATTTCTTTCCGTACGGGCTCCTTGGGTAAACGGTAGTCGGGGATTCCCACGGCCAGCATCCCTCCGGCCACGGGCAAGGCTTCATATACTTTGACCCGGTAGCCTTTTTTCGCCAGGTAATAAGCGGCGCTTAGACCGGCGGGACCCGCCCCCACGATAGCGACTTTTTTGCCGTTTGCCGGTTCCATGGCCGGGAGGGGCAAACTGTCGCCGCAGCTGGCAAAGGTCTGGTCTGCGGCGGTGCGCTTCAGGAGGCGGATCTGGATGGTATCATCTATCGTGGCCCGGCGGCATTTGCTTTCGCACGGGTGGTCGCAAACACGACCGCAAATAGCCGGAAACGGATTAGCTACGCTTATTGTCTTATAGGCTTCCGTGTACTGTCCTTTCCTGATCTGGTCGATATACAAGGGTACATCGACGCCGGCTGGACAAGCTTCCTGGCAAGGAGCATAGTAAGGTTCGTAATGGAATTCCAGTTGGGCGACTATTTCTTCTTTGGGGAAATTGGGCAGGGCCACCCCCCTGACGCTGGGAATATCCTTGTAGCCTAGCTGGGCTAGGAGCCTGGCCAGATCATGGTTTAATTTGGCAAAATACTCGACGCCCTTAAGGACAGCGATAGAATGAACGCCAACGGCATTACAGCCTACCATCAAATATTCCACCGCGTCTTCAGCGCAGGTGACGCCGCCGGTGCCGACAAGGTTGGGACAGCCGTTTCTGGCTATCTCGGAATTGATCCGCAAGGCAATCGGCCTGATGGCTCCCCCTGACAGCCAGCCGTAGCCGTTTTTACTCATCATTTCCGGTCTGGCGTTTTTAATATCAATTTTTAGGGTGGGGCCAATGGAATCAATAGCAGTAATACCGGAGGCGCCCATTCCCAGGGCTTTTTTCGCAGTGCCAACCGGGTCAGGCCAGTTGCCGCTGAGCTTGCAGAGAACAGGGATCTTCACCCTTTTCAGGGCCGCGTCTAGCATGGGCAACAAGGTATCTTCGGTGTAGGATACTAATTCAATAAAATCCGCCCCGGCATCTTCGCAGGGCTTGACGAGGTCTTCCGCCTCCGGTAGGGTATGACCAACGCTGGCAATAACCACTACACCAGCCTTTTTGGCCATGGGTATTTCCCGCTCAAACCATACTTCGGGGGGGGAATCAGCCCATTTTTCACAGTTAATCAAAGAATCTTTGTTGATTTTGCCGATATGGTGAACTGGGTTGATAGCGGCCTGGTGCCTAATTGTCTTGGTGACAACGGCACCGCAGCCATACTCGTAGGCCCTGATTATTCCTTCGGCGGCGTAGGTCAGGGGGCCCGAAGAAAGGATAAACGGACTCTTCAATTTGATGCCGCAAAGTTCGGTTGTCAGATCAGCGCCTTGAATATTTTTAAGATCAATCATAGTTTAGCCCCTCCATAAATCGTTATTTTTATCGTTTATTGTCACTGCTGTTTTCCTATGGTCTTTAAGATGCCATGATCCAGCCAACTTACTCGCCGGGACTTATTTGTTTCCCCGCCAGAATTTTTCCGCCATCTCCCGCGTTTCCGCTTTAGCTTTTTCTTCATCAAGGGTCAAAAGCTTGCCGTCTGCCATTATAAACCTACCGTTGACCATCACATCCACCACGTCGGCAGGGTTGCGGAAAAGCACCAGCTGGTCATAAACATTATGCTCGTTGATCGGCGTAGGAGTATCCGTTTTGATGGTGATTAAATCGGCCAAACAGCCTTTTTCCAGCCTGCCCAGATCTGGACGGCCCAGGGCCTCGGCTCCCAGGCTGGTGGCCATTCTGTAGACATCCCTAGCCGGCATAACCTGGGGATCTTGGCGGTAAGCCTTTTGAATTAGAAAGGCCCCACGCATGACCTCGAAGAAATTGTTCACGTATCCATCGGTGCCCAGCCCGACCTTGATTCCCCGGACCAGCATGTCGGGGACGGGAGCCACGCCTCCGCCAACCTCACAGTTAGAAAGCGGCATGTGCACCAGCCTGGCCCCGCTGCGGGCTATTATATCCAGTTCGTGGGGCAGAAGCTGCACCCCCTGGGAGGCCATAACATCTGGCCCTAGATATCCCCATTCCTGGTAAATCTCTACAGGCCTTTTGCCGTATTTCTCTATTGTCCAGTTTGGTTCATAGACGCTCTCCGAAAGGTGCATATGGATGTCGCAGCCCAGCTCCCGAGCCATTTCTTTGGCTTGAACCACGTATTCCCGGTCGGCGGTAAACAGGGTGTGGATGCTCATCATCCCCTGCACCAAGCTGCCTGGTTTGTTGTGTCTCCTGACAAAGTCAGCGTTTTCTTTCAGGCCGAGCTGGCCGTTTTCTGGGCTTTTCCGCTGGCAGGCCTCAAAACTGAGGATGCTCCTCAACCCTGCTTCCTCTACTACCCGCGCTTCTTCTTCCAGGGCGCCGGGAATAGAGTTGGGGCCTTCCAGGACATCCATAAAAGTAGTAATACCGCTTTTAATCATTTCCACGCAGGCCCACCGCGTAGTTTTGGCCACCAGTTCGTGATTGAGACGGTCTTCTACGTAGGGCCACCAGAAGTCCTCAAGAAAGCTGGAAAACTCGGTGACGAGCGCCTCCACGGTTATCCCGTGGGAGAGGACCCCATACATATGCATATGCCCATTGATGAAGCCCGGGGCTACCATCCGGTCGGTGGCATCCAGCACCTGGTCGCCTGCTTCCACCAGGAGCCGGTCATTGGGGCCGACTGCCACGATCCTTTCGCCCTCTACCCTGACCCCCCAGTTTTTTTTGAGACCATCCCCCGCCATCAGGAGGCCTCCTTTGATTACAGTTGCCGCCATTTTTTCATCCCCTCTCCAATATCGATGATTGATTTATGCAAAACCACTTTAGCAACCGGTAATGCCCTTGCGGTCACCCGGTCTGGCTGACCGAAACCTTTATTGACCATACGCGCTTTAGCGGTGCCTGCTGCCAGGAGGTAGTCTTTTTGCCCCAGGTTAAACCTGTTGCTTCGGGCGTAATGCCGATCGCTACCATGCCCCCGGATATACGAGGACCATCTTTGGTGCGCCTGCTACGTCGAAATGTAGCCAGGTGGTCACACCTTTCCCCAGCGCCCTAAGCACTCTTCCACCCCCGTAATGGCTTTTTCCCTCCGGTAAGAACAAAAAGCCTCACAAAGACGGCAACCGGTGCAAACTTCCGGGTCAATATCCAGGTACAATGACTTGTCCCCCTTTCCATTGTAAAGCCTGACGTGGGCAAAAATCCGGCTCCAACTCCAGATTATGTTAAGCCCCTGCCGGCTTAACCCCCTGCTACGGCAAAAAGCAAAACCAATTCCGAACCAGCAGGGACAACCTTGTTGAGGACCTCCCCTCCTTCCCCGGTTATTAGTTGCCCATCAACTAATATCAACAGCCCGGGATTAAGCTCATCCCGGCTGCGAAAAACAAGCTCCGCCAGCGCCGCACCATATTCCCTCGTGAGAAAAACCAGTATTTCCTTTAAAGTTACCCCTTCACCTTGCCGCCCCGCCTCCGGTACAGCGATCTTCTCGGACATTTTTCCCGTAGCAGCGGCAATTAAATTGTAATACTTGACTGTAATTTCCATCCCTGACTCGCCCTCTAAACCAGATTAACCACCATGGTTATGGAGGTTGCCCCCGGATTAAAGTAAATACCGGCGTAACAGGCGGGCTCATCCTCTAAAGTCAGCCATTTCTCTTCCCACCATAAAAGCGGCGTTGAAACATCAACTTTAAATAACTCGGCTGCCTGCGGGTATATCCGCGATTTAATGTTCATGACCATTTTTACCAGTTCCCCGGCGCAGTAGGTCTCGTAAAAATCCTTAAAGGTGAGGTTGTTCGCTTCTCCATCAGGCAGCTGCCGCAAACGTTTACGTGGAATCTCAATTTCAGCCAAAATAGCTGGCCGGTCGTCGAGGTAATATATCCTATCGAGTTTAATCACCTCATCCCCAGCCATCAGTCCCAAGGCCGCTCCGGCTTCAGGAGAAAAATTCCTGGTACGCCTTAAATCCCCGTGGACCACCCGCGGCGACCGGCCCTGGCTCTTTAATAAATCTAAAAAATCGGTCGTCATATCCAGGCGAGCCGGGAGATTGGCAATAGTTGGATGGCCGTAATTCCCCTTACCGTGCTTTTTGGTTATATAGCCCAGGCGCGCTAATGAGGACAAGGCCTCCCGCACCGTCGCCCTGCTTACCCCCATCAGCCGCGCCAATTCTTCTTCCCCGGGCAGTTTGTTGTCTGGAAAATGTTTTTCTTTAATCATCGCCAGGAGCAAATCTGTCGCCTGACCACGCAAGGTATTGCGCTCGAGTTTTAAATTAAGGGCCATCAGTTGCTAAATCCCCTTTATACTTGTACTTACGTCTATCGAGTACATATAAATATAATTCGCTCCTGCCTTTAGTTTTCCTGCCACTCATAAAAATTTTTTTACAACGGCCCTGCATGCCATAAGAGTAAACTCTTTCTTTACTGTTTCTTCCGCCTTTACTATTCTGCCGCCACAAAAATAAAGGGCGAATTGTCTCGCCCTTCAACTCATCTTCAAAAACTTTATCGAAATGGTTAACCTGCACTAGATGGACGAGAAGGACCGGGAAAATATCGCTCTTTTTCGCTTTAACTTGATTGCGCCGTTATTGCAGGGTCAGGTGGCCAGCAGGAAAGCCTACCCGGAAAATATTGCGGCCAGGTCCCATGAAGTCCCGTATTAGAGCCTCTGCGACTATAGTCCCCAGACTATTGCCAGCTGGCTCAGGGATTATCGCCGTAATGGTTTTGAGGGCCTGAAAGCGAAAAGGCGTTCTGACGGGGGGAGGCTGCGGGTCTTATCCCCGGAGTTACAGAAAGCATGAGTAGCAATGCTGGTCAATATTGATGTTAATTTTTTCCTAAAAACTTGGTGGTGTACAGGCGATTAAAATCACTGCCCATTGCTCATTATTATTCCGCCAGCGATGGGGAACATGGGCAGGATAATAGATGATATCACCTTGCTTCAACAAGTAAGTGTCTTTTTCATCAAAACAAATTTCGACTTCACCATTCAAGACATAGCAAAATTCTTCACCCTGGTGGCAACTAGGTTTATTAGTCGCTCCGCCTGGTTGTAACTTGATAATAGTTGATTCTAGTTTATCCGCCGCAAAAAGAAGATCGATAGTTACCCCATCATTCCTAACATAATCCTGCCGACTCTCCTGACGGATTAATTTAATTAAGGGTTTTGTATCCTCCTCCAAGAGGAAAAAGACCGAAGGAGCTTCCAAAGCAGAGGCTATATCTTTCAGCAGGCTAACACTTAAATTTGTTTTCCCGTTTTCAATCTGGCTCAGGTAGGAATACGATATACCCACCTTTTCAGCTAAATGTTGCAAACTTAATCCCCTTTGTTTACGTAAAGACCTTATTCTTTTTCCAACTGCGTCCACCAACTATACCCCCGTCTATCTAGTTGACTCCTGACTCATTAATTCTAGCTAATTTTATTATCTCTTTCAATATGGTTAAAAACCGCAGTTGCTAATAATTAGCAACTGCGGTAATTCATCCTTTTGGACCTTCTGATCTTTTTCGACTTTTTATGGCTTGTTTATGTCTATCTTCTTTTCAATCAAGTCTTTTTCAACCTGGTCCGCTTTTTGAACTGCTTCTGGACTTATTTTATTTTTTAATTTCTCATTCCAAATAATACCTGTAGCTCCTTCTTTAGTAGCTAAGACATAATGTTTAGGCTCAAATTTCCCATCATTAATTTCTTTGATGATATACTTAATGGCCACGCTAAAATCATACTTGGAACTAGCCGGAACATTATCCGGGGCGACATTACTTTGGTCACCGGAAAAGCCGATGGCATACACATTTTTGCTTTTGGCAGCTTCAATAACTCCTAAACCGGCCTGGTTGGCATCACCTAAAACAACATCGGCTCCCTGTTGAATAAAGGCCAGTGCAGTTTCTTTAGCCTTAGCCACGTCATCCCAGCTGCCAATCAGCGTGCCAAAAGTTTCAACCCTGGCATTAACCATTTTCGCCCCGGCTTTGAAACCAGCTTCGGCATCAGTAATCGGCGGCATGTTGACACCGCCAATGAACGCTACCTTGTTGCTTTTAGTAACCAAACCGGCCAGAACACCGCCAATGAAACCGGCCTCTTTGTTGGAAACTTCCAGAGAAGCCACATTAGGGGCCTGGGATATATCCGAGCTTGTTACCACGAATTTCACTTTCGGGAAATCTTGGGCCACTTTTTTGGCTACATCATTAAATTGGAACCCATGGCCAATAATAACATCGTAACCCTGATTGGCATAGGCCCGAAAAGCTTCTTCTTGATCCGACTGGGCTACATTTTCACGATAAGCACCTGCGATACCCAATTCGGCCTGGGCCTTTTGCAAGCCTTCATAGGCGACTGAATTCCAGCCATTATCATTAATCGGCCCGGTTAGGACTAATGCTACTTTTAATTTTTTGGTAGTATTACTCGTACCTTGTTGAGCCTGTCCTTTTTCTTCCGGCTTTGTTTGCTTCCCACTCCCGCACCCAGCTAAAAAAACACTGCTTAATAACGTAAGCGTTAACAAGATAATCCCTATTCTCTTCCACATCCCGGTCTTCCTCCTTTTTGCTTTGGCAAATCAGTTTTATTCTTCTGCCGCCACGTTTTGGTAATGATCTTTAAACCATAGCGTCTCGCGCTTCAAATCAATTCCCTGGGACTGTAAGGTTTCTTTCCCTGCTTTCAGGATTAACGCTGCCTCGGCTACCCGGCGCCCTAAACCGCGCACCTTTTCCATGCCTACTGTATCATCCCTGGCTCCCTCCTCCTTTTGATCTTTAGTCCAGACGCAGGCACCGCAATAATTACCCCCCGGACCACCAGTAGCTAAAATCTCATAGGTTAAAAAGAAGTTTCTCAAGGTCAATAAAGCCATTTCCTGGCCACCGTGGCGGGTCCCACCGGTAGCTATCGCCCCACCGACCCGGTTGGCAAAATGTCCCGGATAAACTAGGTAAGTGGGCCGCAACCGGCTGCAAAAATCTTGGAGCAGGGGTGTCGAATTCATCTGATAAACCGGCGTCCCCAGGATATAGCCGTCGGCTTCTAAGAACTTCTCCTGGACTGCCTGGAAATCGTCTTTGATGTGGCATAACTGGTTGGTCTTGATGCATTTGTTACAATGAATGCAATGGCTGATCTTTTTTCCCCGGAGGGATATGAACTCTGTTGTCACCCCTGGTACGGTCGCAGCTGCCTGCAAGGCCTCCTGGACACAATATTCGGTTGCCCCATGGCGATGACTGCCGCTGATACCTAAAATCTTTACTTCCGTCAAAGCTAATTCCCCCTAAATAATATTTTTTATGAAGCAAGCAGCAAGCTTACTTGCGCTTTAACCCTCGAAATACACGTTCAGGGGTCAGAGGCAATTCGGTAAACCATATTCCCGTAGCTTGCCAAACAGCGCTGGCTATCGCCGGCGCCACCGGAGCCACGGCATTTTCCCCTACCCCCCGGGCCCCAAAAGGACCCGTCGGTTCTCCGGCTTCGACGATAATAGTCTCGATTTCCGGTACATCAGGGGCCATTGGCAACATATATTTATGATAACTGTCTTGTAGTTGCCTGCCATCAGGGTCATAAATTATTTCTTCACTCAGGGTATAACCCAGGCCCATAACCGCCCCACCCTGGATCTGACCGGTGACGATGGCCGGATTAATGGCCTTACCCATATCATGGGCTGCCACCAGGCGGATAACCTTAATGGCACCCGTTTGGGTATCAACCTCAACTTCAGCAAAGTGGGCATGCCAGGAGAGGGCGTTTTGGGAAGCATTTTTCCCCACGGTGGCAAACTGGCGGTTGTGAAAATCAGCATCAGCCGCTACCTCTTTTAATGTCAGGCGCTTGCCCGGGTCATCCCGGGAGAAAACGGCACCCTTTTGCCAGGCCAGTTTTTCCCTGGCTAATTGCCATTTAGCGCTGATATAAGCTAAAATCTGCTCTTTTAAGTCCTTAGCTGCCTGCAGGGTAGCTAGGCCGGCGGCGTAGCTACTGCGGCTGGCCTGGCTACCGACATCATAGGGTACTATTTCGGTATCGGCCAAGGAAACGGCTATCGCTTCCACTTCAACCTCGAGAACTTCGGCAGCTATTTGGGCCAAAGTAGTTTTGGTCCCGGTCCCCATCTCGACGACGCCGCTGGCCAGCTGGATGGTCCCGTCCGGTTGCAGCGACAGGTAGACATTGGAGTAATCCGTCTGGAAGGGAAAAGCGCTGCTGATATGGTTGCCGACGGCAACACCTAAACCCCGTTTATAACGTTCCGAGCCGGCATTAAATTGCTCCAGTTCCTTTCTCCGGTGCCAGCCGATTTTAGCCGCCCCCCTGGTTAAACACTCCTCCAGGCCACTGCTCAGGCAGGGGAAGGGAGCTACCCAGGAGTCACCTGGTTTAATGATATTTTTTAACCGTAACTCCACCGGGTCTATTCCTAACTGCGCCGCTGCCTTAGCAACCGTCATTTCCACGGCAAAGGTCGGCTGGGGGGCGCCAAAGCCCCGGCAAGCTCCCGCGGGGCTAGTATTGGTATAAACGCTATAACCTGCAAACTTAGAATGGGGCACCCGGTAAATAGTCAGCCCTCGCGAGCCGATAGCCCCCGGAACATCGGCACTCCAGCTGCAATAAGCACCGCCATTCATTATCGCCTGCATAACCAGGGCTTGAAATGTACCATCCTTACTTAACCCCAATTTTACTGTAATGTAACCGGCATGCCTGGTATCCGAGGCGATGAAATCCTCCCAACGACCGTAAACCACTTTCACCGGCCGGCCGGTAGCCAGGGCCAGGGCGGCAGCTATGGGCTCCGCTTTAGCGCTTAAACCTATACGAACCCCAAAAGCGCCCCCCACATAAGGCGGATTTAAAACCCGCACTTTATTTAAAGGCAGATTAAAAATCTCGGCAATAATCCGTCGGGTTGGATGGGGCGTCTGGGTCGTCGACCAGATAGTTAATTTGCCATCGCCGGTTAAAGCAGCTACGGCTGCCTGCGTTTCTAATTGCCCCTGTTTTTGCACCGGTAATTTGTAGGTTGCTTCGACAATAACTTCGGCCTTGGCCAGGCCGACTTCAATATCGCCCAGCCCGAATTGCAGGCTCTCCCCGACCACGTTCTTCTGGGTACAATGCGTGTGGATCGCTGGCGCTTCCGGTTTTAAAGCCTGTAAAGGATCAAATACTGCCGGTAAGATTTCGTACTCGACTTCAATGAGGTCCAGGGCTGCCCGGGCTATCTCTTCGTTTATAGCGGCCACCGCGGCTACTTCATCACCGGCATAACGGACGACAGCATCGAAAAGATATTGATCTTTAACTGCTTCCAAGGGAGGTATCGTATATGTTGAAGTAGCGGCAGCATTAAATTTAACCCGGGGTGTATTTTGGTAAGTTAAGACGGCCTTCACTCCTGGTAAAGCTTCGGCGCGAGCCGTATTAATATTTATGATGCGGGCATGGGGATGGGGGCTGCGCAGAATTTTGGCGAACAGCATCCCGGGTAAAGTTATATCCGTAGTATAAGTGGCTTTGCCGGTAACCTTTTCGTAAGCATCCAGGCGGGCAATCCCTTGACCAACAACCCGATACTGGTCGGTACCTGATATTGGCGGTATAATATTCGTCATTATTTTAAACACCCCCTATCCTGGCAGCAGCCAGGGCAACGGCTTCCTCAATTTTAACGTAACCGGTACAGCGACAAATATTACCGCTCAGGGCCTCCTTGATCTCCTCCCTGGTCGGTCTGGGGTTCCGATCCAGCAGGGCCTTGGCCGTCATGATCATGCCCGGCGTGCAAAAACCGCATTGTACGGCACCCGTCTCAATAAAAGCTTGCTGGAGGGGATGTAATCTATCTCCCTTGGCCAACCCTTCAATAGTTTCCACCCGCCGTCCCTGGACTTTTAAAACCGGTATTAAACAGGAGTTCACAGCCTTGCCCTCTAATATGACGGTGCAGGCACCACACTCACCCCGGCCGCAACCCTCCTTGGTTCCCATAAGGCCCAAGTGATCCCGCAATAAAGTCAACAAGGTTATGGCAGGGTTGACCCTGACTTTAAGCGGTTCCCCGTTAAGGATAAAATCCAGCTCAATGGCAGCCACTGGGTATACCCTCCTTCGCCCGCCGGACGGCTTGGGCCAGCGCTTCTTCGACCAGGACCTCAGCCAAAGAACGGCGATAGTCCCGCGAACCACGTAAGGGGCTATCGCGTAAGGGAGCTTCCGCGGCTGCAATCTTAGCCGCCTGACTCAGATTCTCACGGCTGGGGAGGCAGTTACGAAGTAGACTTTCAGCCTGCTTCGCCTGGAAAGGAGCAGGCCCGGCCGGGGCTAAAACTATGCGCGCCCAGCTAATCTTGGCTTCATTATCCAGGGTGACAATTACTGCGGTGTTGATTACCGGCAAAGCCAACGATTTTCTAAGGGCAAAACGGACAAAGGCCGAGCCCTGGCCTGTTTTTAAAGGAAGAAATCTAACCCCGGTTACAATTTGCCTGGTGCTATCAATCAGCGACAAGCCCCGGCCGGCATAACAATCAGCTACCCGCCGGTATTGGTTGCCATGGTTATCTCTTACTTCGATTTCCGCCTCCAGGGCTACCAGGGCTACCGCGGTGTCGGCCGCCGGTTGGGCATTAATGATATTACCAACTACCGTGGCGACATTTCTTATTTGGGGCGAGCCAACTGCTGCCGCTGCTTCGCCCAGGAGCGTCGCTTGTCGCCATAGTAATGGCGAGCTGGTAACCTCGCTGAGGGTAACACCGGCCCCAATTACAATATAACCCGCTTCATATTTACTACTTTTAAGGGAAGGAATATTATTGATATCAACTAAAATATCTACATCTTTTTTCCCTGCTTGCAAATCTAGCAGCAGATCTGTACCGCCGGCTATAATTCTGGCCTTGCCGTGATACTTTGCCAAAATAGCAAGGCTCTCAGCAATAGAGTCAGTAACTATATATTCCTGCTCCATCAGCCCTCCCCTTCCCCATTTCTATATTCCTGTTGTTTCAGTTGTCTTATATATTCGCCATTAATCGTGAAACTCCTTTTGCTAATAGTAAAATCGATAGATTTTTTTTGATGTAATTAAAAGAAAGGTGGCTATGGCTCGCCCGGGGAAAATAAAAAAGCCATTTAATAAAGAAAATGGCTTCAAGTATTTAATCTTTTATCTGCAATTCCAGCTTTTATCTTTACATCTGTCACGTCTGAATTTATTCGTAGAGTGCCAATGGCTAGTATGGTTTCTGATAAAACCCAATGGTACAGAATTACTTGCTTAATTTGCTCAGGTCGATTTTGCCGTCGCCCAGGTCTTTGGTTATCTGGTCCAGTTTAGCCTTGACCTCGGCCGGCACCTTGCTGTCAAAACCGTGCCAGGGCGAGAGGAAAACAGCCTTTTCCTTTACCCCCAGGTTAAAAAATTGGGGTTGGAAACTGCCGTCCTGGATCTTCTGGACCACAAAAGAGACCAGGACCGGCACGCTCTTGATACCGCTAACCAGGACTGTATCGGGGGCGACAGCATTCTGATCAGTGTTACTGCCGATGGCCAGGACCTTCTTCTGCTGGGCGGCCTGGATGGCCCCCAGGCCGGCCTGGTTGGCATTGGCCATGATAATATCGGCACCCTGGTTTTCAATGATGGCCAGGGCCGTCTCCTTCATCTTATTAACGTCGTCGAAGGAACCGGTATACGTGGTAACGACCTTTACTTGGGGGTTAACATACTTCGCCCCCTTGGCAAAGCCCTCCACCGAACCGATAATGGGCGGGATCTGCTGGCCGCCCAGGGCGGCTACGGTGCCACTTTTGGTCATCAAGCCGGCTACTGCGCCCATCAAAAAGCCCTGCATTTCGTTATCGATATTTACCGAAGCCAGGTTGGGGTCCTGGTGAATATTACTGCTGGTGACAACGAATTTTACCTTGGGGAACTGGGGTGCCACCTTTTTGGCGGCGTCGCCGAACTGGAAGCCGTGACCGATAACGACATTATAACCCTGCATGGCATAGGCCCGGAAGGCTTCTTCCATATCCGACTGGGCCACGTTCTCCCGGTAGGCCACCTGGGCGTTATAATCCTTCTCTACCTTTTTCAGGCCTTCATAGGCCGAGGCGTTCCAGCCCATGTCGTTTATGGGGCCTGGCAGCAACAGGGCTACCTTTAACTGCTGGCTATCAGCGGCCTGGTTGTTATTCGGGGCGGGGTTGTTCTGTTTGCCGCCGCCGCAACCGGCGATCAGGGCCAGGGTAAGGGTGCTGATGATTAGTAAAGTAATTAGCTTGAGCCGCATTAAAGTGCCTCCTTCTAAATGAGATGTGAGAAGTAAGAGGTGCTTAGCTCATTTCTCCCGTTCGCTGGCAGCTGCATGCCGCCATGAGGGGGCTCCGTATAATTTCTCTGGCCAGGGTCGTTTGTAAACGCCCCGGTCCGGTAGAACCCGCGGCCTATTAGACGCCCTTGCCTTCCAGGCCAGGTTATGACGCTTTCATGTTGCCCCAGGTCTTTATACACCGGATAGCGACTATAAAACTTCTTAAACCGGTAACAAATCCCCCTGCTACAATGTCAATTTATCTCCTGTAAGCCTACCGTTCTCTACCACCCCCCTAATTCTTCAAGTTCTACAGGCCTACTCTTCAAGCTTGACGGTAATCCAGACAGGCTGGACTTTTTTCATTCTTCCCGACCTCACAATCACCCCCTCACTTGCCCAATTCCCGCCGCAAGGCATCAACACGGGCCTGGGCGCGCGCCATAATCTCGTCTTCATCCACGAGAGTGGAGCGGTGGTCCCGGACCACCAGGCGGCCGTCCACCAGGACGTTGACGACGTCATTGCCGTTGGTGTTGTAGACCAGGGCCGAGTCGGCCCGGTGGACCGGCCCGACATGGGGAGCCCGCAGGTTAACGGTGATGATATCAGCCTTCATTCCCGGCGCCAGGATACCCAGATCGTCCCGGCCCGCAGCCCGGGCGCCGCCGCGGGCGGCCATAGTCAGGACATCCCGGGGATAGAGGACCATAGCCTCCAGGGTCGTCACCTTTTGCAGGCAGGCGGTAAACTTTAATACCTCCAGCATATCCTGGCTGTTATTGCTCCCCGGCCCGTCGGTGGCCAGGGCGACATTCAAGCCCCCGTCCAGCCAGCGGCGCACCGGCGCCGCCCCCGAAGCCAGGTACATGTTGGCCACCGGGCAATGGACCAGGGAAGCGCCGGCAGCCGCCGCCAGGTTAATTTCATTTTCGTCCAGCCAGACACCGTGGACCAGCTGGTTGTCAGGGCCCAGGAAGCCCAGGTCGGCCAGCCACTCGACGTTACGCCGGCCGTAGGTATCCAGGGTAGTTTGGGCTACGGCCCGGGTCTCGGCGACATGCATCTGGAGCTTCAGGCCCAGTTCCCGCGCCTGGGCCGCCGCGGCCTGCATCAGCTCCGGCGAGCACCCCCAGGGGTTCAAAGCGCCGAAGGAGAGGCTCAGGCGGCCGCCGGCGGCGCCGTGCCACCGCCGCGCCAGGCGTTCCATTTCCGCCAGGATGGTGGACCGGTCTTCCATAAGCTCAGGCTGGTAGTTCTGGTCGGCCGCGGCACGACAGAGGGTACCCCGGATGCCGCTGGCCTGCATGGCCTCAAAGACCAGATCGTCGTTGGCCTTGCTGGTGTGGATATAGTGCATGTCAACAACGCTGGTAGCGCCGTTCTTCAGGTTTTCCAGGCAGCCCACCATAGCCGCCAGGTAAAAATCCTCTTCCACCATAGCCAGGGAGAAGGGCCAGATCTCTTCCTTCAGCCAGTTCCACAGGGGTTTATCATCGGCCAGGCCGCGCATATAGGTCTGGAAGAGATGGGTATGGGCATTGACCAGGCCCGGCAGGACCGCCTGGCCCCGGGCGTCCAGGATTAGAGCGGCCGCCGCTTCCAGTTCCGGCGGGCAGTCCGTAAGGGACCCTACAGCCGTAATCCGGTCGTCTGCTACTAAAACATAGCCCGGGTTCCAATCCTGGTAGTCATCATCAAGGGTTAGAACCCACCCGCCTTTAATCAAGGTTTGCATCCGAGCCGTCTCCTTCCAGCCGCCGGGCGGCAAGCTCGATGGCGTCGATTATAGCTTCATAGCCGGTGCAACGGCAGAGGTTGCCAGCGATGGCCCGGCGGATGGCGTCCCGGGTAGGGTAGGGATTTTCCATGAGCAGGGCTTTGGCGCTCATGAGCATCCCCGGGGTACAGTAACCGCACTGGACGGCGTGGGCGTCGATAAAGGCCTGCTGCAGAACGTCCAGCTGCCCATCCCGGCTCAAGCCTTCCACCGTGAGGACCTCGGCGCCGTCGGCCTGGGGGGCCAGGACCAGGCAGGAGTTGACCGCTTTACCGTTAAGCAGGATTGTACACGCCCCGCACTCGCCGATACCACAACCGTGTTTGGTACCCATGAGACCCAGCTGGTCCCGCAGGACCTCCAGCAGGGTGGCCCCGGCCGGCACTTCCCCGGCCCAGGGCCGCCCGTTAAGAATCATTTTAATGGCTACCCGGTGCATCAGCCTCACCTCCCTCAATAGCCTGGGCTGCTTCCGCCAGGGCCCGGCGGACCAGAGCCTGGACGGCCGGTATTTTGTAGGCAAAGGAGGGTCGCCGGCCGGCTGCCCGAACCATCCCGGCGGCTACTTCCCGGGCGGCGGCTTTATAAACCTCTTCCCCGGGGCCGACTCCCGTCAGGACAGCCTCGGCCTCTGGGAAACGCCGGGGTACAGGGGTTACCGCCCCCACCGCCAGGCGGGCGAAGTTGATCCGCCCCGCCTCCACCTGGAGCACGGCAGCCACGTTGATGCGAGCAATGGCCAGGGCATTGCGGCGCCCCAGCTTTACAAAGCTGCTACCGCAACCGGCCGGTAGCCGGGGAAACCGGATTTCCTTCAGGACCTCACCCGGTAGGGCTCGGGTACGATAAGGACCGGCCAGCAGGACCGCTAGGGAGAGGCGGCGTTCCCCCGTCGGGCCGGCCAGAGTAACCTCGGCGTCCAATGCCAGGAGGACCGGCAGGCTATCCCCGGCCGGGCTGGCGTTCATGATATTGCCACCAATGGTGCCCCGGTTGCGAATCTGGGGTGAGCCGACGGTCGCCGCTGCCCGGGCCAAGAGGGGCGCCTCATACCGGATGAGGGCCGAATTCATCAACTGGCTGAAGGTTACCAGGGGACCAAGGAAAATCTCCTCCCCCTGGACGCCAATCTGTCCCAGGCCCGGAATGGCGTTTAGATCCACGGCCATGGTCACTCCTTGGCGGCCTTCCCGCAGGTGGACCACCAGGTCAGTGCCGCCGGCCAGGGCCCGGGCCCCTGGGGTTTGCAGGGCGGCCACGGCTTCAGCCACCGTTTGCGGGCGGCAGTAGGACAGTTCCTTAAACATCCTCCCGCTCTCCTTCCTGCTTCCTGACGGCTGCCAATACCTGTTCCAGGCCGGCCGGCAGGTTATATAGGCGCCGGCCAATGGCCTGGCAGATGGCATTAATGATGGCCGGCGCCACAATCTGGGTCGCCGGTTCGCCCAGGCCCCTGGCTCCCAAGGGGCCCAGGGGGTCCCGGTGCTCGATAATCAGGGGGGTAATAGTTCCTGTATCCAGGGCCGTAGGCAGCAGGTAGTTGTCAAAGTTAAGGTTGCTGAGTTCTCCCTGGTGGGGTTCAGCCGACTCCAGCAGGGCGTAGCCGATCCCCATGGCGCCGCCGCCGGCAATCTGCCCGGCTACAGCCGCCGGGTTCAAAGCGTTACCTACGTCATGGGCGGCCGTGTAATGCAGGACGTCTACTTTGCCGGTTTCTAAATCGACCTCTACCTCAGCGATGCTGGCGGCATAGACGTAGTTAAAATAGGCCTCCCCTTGGCCCCGCTCAAAGTCCCACGTCAGGTCCGGTATTTTATACCAACCGTAACCAAAGAGGGTCAGGCCCCGGGAAAGACAGGTGTTGGCCAGTTCCGGGAAGGCAAGCCTCCGGTCGGGCCGGCGGCGGCTGAAAACGTATCCTCCGCCAAAATCGATATCTTCTACCGGCACGGACAGGATTTCCGCCGCCACCCCCGCCATAGTCCGCCGTATCTCCTCCGCCGCCAGCCGTACGGCGTTGCCGCCGACAACAGTACCCCGGGAAGCGACGGTGGGCCCGCTGTCAACCACCCGCGCGCTGTCCACCGGGCTGAAGTGTATCCCGGCCGGATCAACCCCTAAGATCTCCCCGATAATCCGCGCAAAGGCGGTCCAAGAACCCTGACCGACTTCACAAATGCCGCTGGCAGCATTGATACTGCCGTCACGTTCAACATTGACCATGGCGCCGGCAGCGTCCAGACCCTCGCCGCCGGCGCCGAAGCAGGAACCGCGAAAGCTGCAGGCCAAACCGATACCCCGCCGCCGCGTGCCTTTCTGCCGGGCATAGAGCGCCCGTTTCTGCCGCCAGCCTGTGGCTGCCGCCACTTTATGCAGGCACTCCTCCAGGCTGACGTCCCGCAGCACTTGGCCAGTAACCGCTTCCGTGCCGTCGCGGTAGCCATTTTTCAATCGCAGCTCCAAGGGGTCCAGACCCAGCTCGCCGGCCAATTCGTCCATAAGCAGCTCAACAGCCAGGTTTACCTGGGGCGAGCCGAAGCCCCGCAAGGAGTCGGAGGGCATATTATTTGTAAAGGCGGCTATAATGTCGGTAGCCACATGAGGAATTACATAGGGCCCGGCAGCCTCTACTGTAGAGCGCCAGGCTACCAAGGGGGTCTTGGAGGCGTAGGCGCCGGCGTCGGTAATTCCTTTGATGGTCATAGCCACCAAGGTGCCGTCCCTTTTAGCGCCGACTTTATAATTTAAGATGTAGGGGTGGCGTTTAGTTGATTCCTTTAGAGACTCCTCCCTGGTAACAACCAGCCGGGCGGGGCGACCGGTTGCCAGGGCAGCCAAGGCTACCCTCCCGGCAATAACAGCCATATCGTAATCTTTGCCACCAAAGGAGCCGCCGATGGTCGACTCCACTATGCGTACTTTGTTAAGGGGCCAGGCGAGGGCTTCCGCTACAATTCGGCGCAGGTTAAAAAGATTTTTGGTAGGACAGTAAATAGACAAACTGCCGTCAGCTTCGGGTACGGCTACGGCGGCCTCCGGCTCCAGGGCGGCGTGGTACACCCGGTGGGTACGATAGGTCTGCTCTAAAATAACATCAGCGGCGGCAAACCCGGTTTCCGTATCGCCGTGGCGCACCCTAAAGTGACACACGTGGTTGCCGCCCGGATGCAGTTCGGGAGCTCCCGGCCGCAGGGCCTCCTCAGGGTCAAAAACAGCCGGCAAAACGTCGTATTCAACGATAATCCGTTCCAGGGCCTCCTTGGCGACCATTTCATCTTCGGCTACAGTGATGGCCACCCCGTCCCCCAGATAACGCACCCGATCCCGGGCCAGAATAGGCCGCTCCTTCTCCCGGCTGGGAATACCCGGCAAATCCGCGGCGGTGAGGACGGCCAGGACACCGGGGATCTCCTTCGCCTGGTCGGTATCAATGCGGCGAATCCGGGCGTGGGGATGGGGGCTATAAAGCACTTTGACGTGCACCATATTGGGGAATTGGAGATCGGCTGCGTAACGAGCCCGGCCGGTTACCTTAGCCAAGGCGTCCAGCCTCCTGGTCGATGTGGCTACCATTTACTCCTCTCCCTTCTCGAGACAGGTACTTCCTAAAATAGGGTGTAAACCGGCACTCCCTTATTAATTTTTCCCTTTTCGCTCTCATTATCGCTAAAGCAACCCCTCCGGCAACTATAAGGCCCGTGCAGTTGCAAGGGAAAACAGGGTGCCGCTACAGCCGTTTCTGTTTATAGCATAATTAAAGAGTTGCTGCCGGCCCTTAACGAAACAAAGCGGGGCGTGCCCCGCTTTGTTTTCTTTTTGTGGGTACCGCCGGGGCACAGCCGGCAGCAATAGCTGCCCAAATGTCCCTATACGGCTCCGACGCGGCAGCCGGATTTCTGCCGCCCCCGCCCACTTTGTTTACTCGCTATGGGTTTGTCTATTGCAATCTGTTTGGCCGGTAACTTCCCTCGGCCTAGTTTTTTTATCGCCCACGGCGGTGATGTTAGCCGGTAGATAGGATTCCCTTATAGTTCGACATAAATATTTAATATCCTCTTTTCCGAGAATGTTAACCAGTATAAGGGGCTCCCTTTGCCTACTCCTTCTCGTAGGGCTGACCGCTGGCTGCCGGGGCTACCGCCCGGCCGACAAAACCCGCTAGGGCGGCGATGGTCAGAATATAGGGGATCATCAGGAGCAACTGGTAGGGGACCCCCGAGTTGGCAGCCTGCAGGCGGTACTGGAGGGCATCGCCGGCGCCAAAGAGCAGGGCCGCCCCCAGGGTCCCAACCGGCGTCCATTTACCGAAGATGACCGCTGCCAGGGCGATAAAGCCGCGACCGGCAGTCATATTCTCGGTAAAGAAGTTCAGCAGGCTCAAGGAAAGGTAGGAACCAGCCATCCCGGCCAGGGCGCCACCGACGATGCAGGCGCCGTAGCGGATCTTAAAGACATTGATCCCTACCGTATCCGCGGCCCGGGGATTTTCGCCCACGGCCCGGATCTTCAGACCCGTCGTGGTCCGGAAGAGAAAGAAGTGCACCAGGGGAACCAGGATCAGGCCTAGGTAAACCAGCTCCGAGTGGTTAAAGAGAACCGGACCCAGGATGGGGATCTTGGCCAGCACCGGGATAGCCATCGGCTTGAAGGAATCGATTTGCGGCGGTGCCGTATTGACCCCGAAGATTACCCGGGCAAAGGAAGTTGTCAGGCCCAGCCCCAGGATATTGAAGGCTGTGCCGATGACCACCTGGTCGGCCCGGGCCGTGACTACCAGGTAGGCGAAGAAGAGGCCCAACAGGCCGCCGGCCGCCACAGCCACCAGCACCCCCAGCCAGGCATTACCCAGGAAAAAGGACCCTGCTACCCCGGCCAAGGAACCCACCAGCATCATGCCTTCCACACCGATGTTGACGATGCCGGCGCGCTCGGTAAAGATCAGACCCGTGGCCGCCAGCAATAAGGGCATGGCTGTTCGTAGATCCGCCGAAAGGAAATTGACAACTTCATTAACCCAGTGGATATCAGCCATTTTTGCCCACCTCCGCCACAGCCGGGGTTGCTTGGACCCGGGCTGCCTTCCTCTTGCTTCGCCGGCGCCGCAGCAGGGCCTCGGCGGCGACAAAGATAATCACAAAGGCCTGGATAATATAAACCACCGCAATGGGCACGTTGGCAATCATCTGCATCATGTTGCCCCCGGCCCGCAGAATGCCAAAGAGGATGGCCGCCAGGAAAATCCCGATGGGCGAGTTATAACCCAGCAGGGAGACGGCGATGCCGTCGAAGCCATAACCGGGGGAGAAGTTCTGGAAGAGGCGGTGCTGGATACCCAGGATCTCCCCAACGCCAGCTAGGCCGCCCATACCCCCGGCCAGAAACATAGATAGAAGTGTAGTCCGAGCGGCATTCATACCGGCGTAGGCCGCAGCCTGGGGGTTCTGGCCCACCACCCGCATCTCATAACCGGTATTGGTCCGCCACATGAAGATATAGTAGGCCAGGATGGCCAGGATGGCTATAATGAAGCCCAGGTGCAACCTGGTACCGGCCAGGATGATGGGTAACTGGGCTGAGGCCGCCACCGGCGGGCTCTGGGGGAAATTCCCCGGGGGTTCAATAAGGGGCCCGTTGACCATATAGCTAACAAAATACTGGGCCACGTAGTTCAACATTACCGTGGTGATAATCTCGCTGGCGCCAAAGCGCACCTTGAGCCAGCCGGAAAGGAGCCCCAACAGGCCACCGCCGATAAAGCCGGCCAGGATGGCCAGGGGCAGATGGATAAAGATGGGTAGCCCCTTCAGGGAAATACCAACTATCACGCTTAAGAGGCCGCCCATATAGAGCTGCCCTTCAGCACCGATATTAATGAGCCCGGCCTTTTTCGCCAAGCCAAAGCTCAAGCCGGTAAAGATCAGCGGTGTGGCTTTAACCATGGTCTCGCCGATGCCGTTGGTCGAGCCCAGGGCCCCCTGCAACATGCTCTGATAGGCATTCAAGGGGTCCAGACCCATGAGGGCAATGGCGGCAGCCCCCAGGATCAGGGCCAGAACTATAGCTGCAACAGGTGTAATTAAACTCTTTAAACCGCCGACTATTACCTGGCCGGCGTTACTACCTGCCCTGGTTGTCATATTTTCCCTCCTACCTGTTAATAAGCTACCGACCGCCAGGGGCGGGTGCTGGCCAGGCGGATGGTACCGGCCCGTTCAGCCAATCTTTGAGCCGCTGTAGCGGCAGCGGCCAGTTGTTCCCTTTCATTAACGGTTGTTACCCGCCCGTCCTCCATGACCACCCGGCCGTCAACCATGACCATCTCCACACAGCGACTGTCGGCCGAATAGACCAGGGTGGAGACGGGGTGGTGCATAGGTGTTGCCGTAGCGCTCCGCTGCGGGTCGAAGACAAAGAGGTCCGCTTTCTTGCCTGCCTCCAGGGAGCCGATCTCCTGTTCCAGGCCAAGGGCCCGCGCCCCGTCAATGGTGGCCATCTCCAGGATCTTTTCCGCTGTGATGACCGTAGGATCCAGGTCGTGGACCTTGTGCAGCAGGGCGGCAAACTTCAGGGTTTCCAGCATATTGTTGGCATTGTTGCTGGCGGCCCCGTCGGTGGCCAGCCCTACCTTCATACCGCTGGCCAGCATCAGGGGCACCGGAGCCACCCCGGAGGAAAGGTACATATTGCTCACCGGGTTATGGGAAACCCGGGCGTCGTAATCCCGGGCCAGGCGGATTTCCCGGGGGGTAAGATAGACGCAATGGACCATTAAAGTACGCGGCCCCAGGAGGCCCAGGTTGCGCAGGGTTTCAATATCATTGGCCCCGTGTTCGGTAACGGTCGCCTCCCGGTCGAAGGGCGTCTCCGAAACATGGACCATCAGGCCGGTATCATATTCTTGCAGCAGGCCTTTAATGGCCAGAAACATCTCCCGGTTGTTGGACCAGACGGCAGCCGGGGCCAGCCAGACCCGCAGCCGGCCGTTGTCCGCCCCGTGGTAGGCGGCGACCAGGCGCCGGAAGTCGGCGACAAAGGTAGCTACATCCTGCTGGATGCCTGCCGGCACGCCGTACCGGGCGGCGGTGTTCATGGTACCCCGGCCCAGGATGGCCCGGATACCCAGTTCCCGGAAAGCGGCGATAATCCCGTCGCTTAGCCCCGGACCGTTGTGGGCGTACATATAGTCCACCATGGTCGTGGTGCCGCTATGGAAGCCGTCCAGGCAGCCCAGCATAGCCGCGTTGTAAGTGTCGTCCGGTTTTAAATAAACGGCGCTGGGAAAGGTCATGCTGGCCAGCCAGTCGCGCAAGACCCGGTCGTCACCCAGGCCCTTTAACAGGGTCTGGAAGAGGTGGTTGTGGGTATTGATCAACCCCGGGAAGACGGCCTTACCCCGGGCATCAATGATCCGCCCGGCCCCGGCAAACCGGGCCGCCACCTCGTCCGCCGGGCCCACGGCCGCGATGCTGTCACCCTTGACAGCAACGGCACCGTCGTTGATGACCCGGCGCTTAGCATCCATGGTAACTACGGTAGCATGGGTGATGAGATAATCTGCCTGCATTGCCGGTCCCCCCTATGAAGCCTTGAGCCTTTTGGAGCCGGCCATCATCAGACCCAATTCTTCCACCTTGGCCTGGGGACCGGGAACAATACCCATAATTTCCCCTTCATAAATAACGGCGATGCGGTCACTTAGGGAAAGGATCTCGTCGAGTTCCGTCGACACCAGGAGAACGGCCGCCCCGCGGTCACGCTCGGCGATCAGGCGTTTATGAACGTACTCGGTGGCCCCGACATCCAGGCCGCGGGTGGGGTGCATGGCGATTAACAGTTCCGGCTGACGAAAAACCTCCCGCGCCAGGACCACCTTCTGCTGGTTACCGCCGGACAGGTTTTTCACCGGCAACTCCTCGGAGGTGGTACGGATATCAAACTCCCGCACCATCTTTACAGCGTGTTTAGTGATTACATCGCGGTTTAAAAACCACCCCCGGGAAAAGGGGGCCTTATAATACTCCTGTAAAATCAAGTTTTCTTTAATAGACATGGGGCCCACCAGGCCGCGGACGTTACGATCCTCCGGGATATGGGCCACACTGCGCTCCAGGATCCGCCGGGGTGGGAAGTTGGTAACGTCTTCTCCATTTAATAATACCTGCCCGGAGGTCACCCGCCGCAGGCCGGTGATGGCTTCCACCAGTTCGCTCTGGCCGTTGCCGTCAACCCCGGCGATGCCCAGGATTTCGCCCCGGCAGAGGCAGAAATTGATCCCCTTGAGGGCCTTCAGCCCCTTATTATTCAGGGCCTCCAAATCCTTGACCTCCAGGACCGGTTTGCCCGGGCAGCAGGTCTGCTTATCCACCTGGAAGAAGACCTCCCGGCCCACCATCATCCGCGCCAGCTGGTTCCGGTCGGTATCGCATGTAGCCACCGTGCCGATGACTTTACCGGCCCGCAGGACGGTGACCCGCCGGCAGATGGCCATAACTTCGTTCAACTTATGGGTAATGAAGATAACAGTGATCCCTTCCTCGGTCAACCGTTGCAAGACCCCGAAGAGGTCCTCCACTTCCTGGGGGGTCAGCACCGCCGTCGGTTCGTCCAGGATCAACAGGCGGGCGCCCCGGTAAAGGGCCTTGACAATCTCCACCCGCTGCTGCTGGCCGACGGAAAGCTGCCAGACCGGGGCTTCGGGATCGACATCCAGGCCGTACTGCCGGGATAGCTCTTTAATCTTCCGGCAGGCGTCCTTCAAATCCAGGATCCCGCGGGGCATGGGCATGCCCAGGATAATGTTTTCGGCCACCGTCAGGGCCGGGATGAGCATGAAGTGCTGGTGCACCATGCCGATCCCCAGGTCGATGGCGTCCTTGGGGGAAGTGATCTCTACCGGGTGACCCTCAAAATATATCTCTCCTGAGGTCGCCTGGTACAGGCCGTAGAGGATGTTCATCAAGGTACTCTTACCGGCCCCGTTTTCCCCCAGCAGGGCATGGACCTCCCCCGTCTCCACTTCCAGGTTAACGCCGTCGTTGGCCCGGAAGCTGCCGAACTCTTTAACAATGTCTTTCATTACTAAAACTGGTGCCAATTTGCAGATCCCCCTATCTGCTTGAAATCCCTCGCCTTTCGGCCGCACACCGCATGAAGTTAATCTATCCTTAATAGTTCGCCACCGGGCGACGATTACCTTCAAGGATGATTAAAAAAATAACGGTATATCCTGGCGTTTTTAAGCCGGGCCGGCCAGGCGATCGCTGGTCAAAGCCCCGTGACGGCAAAGAGAAACACAGTAACCACAGGAGCGGCATTTATCTTCGTCCAGGGTCATCACTTTAGTATCACTTAACTCGCCGGCGTCCCCTTCCCTTAGCCTGCTTTTTAATGGACCGTGACGGGGGCGAAGCCCCGTGATGGACCCATTTTCCGGTGCCGGCCGGATGCCCCAGCCAAAACCAGCCTATCTTTTTCCCGCCATCGTGGCCAGGGTGGCCGGTAACAGGGCGTAGACGGCCACCGCCTCCAGCATCTCGCTTACCGCCAGCTGGTCCTGCTCGGAATGGGGGTAACGCTCGTCGCCGGGGCCGAAACCAACGGTAGGGATACCCGCCTGGCCGGCAGTGTAGGTGCCGTCGGTGGAAAAGCCCCAGCGGCCGATAACGGGTTCCCGCTCCAGGGCCTCCCGGAAGGCCGCGGCACTGGCCTGAACCAGGGGATGCTCCTCCGGCAGGGACCAAGCTGGGAAGAACTCCTCGCCGCCAATGACTTTACCCTTATAGCCGGGCTCGGCGAACTCCATAATAGTCACCCGGCCGCCGTAGGGCGCCGCCACCTGGCGAGCCTGCTCCAGGGCCTCTTCTTTGCTTTCCCCTATTGTCAGACGCCTGTCCAGATAGACGACGCACTCACCGGGGATGGTGTTGACGGACGGGGTCTTGCAATCAACTTTAGTGGCGGCGATGGTGCCTTTGCCTAGGAAGGGGTGTTCCTTAAACCTGGCCCCCATTTTTTCTACATCTTTAATAAAGGCCGCGGCTTTATAAAGGGCATTGTCAGCCAGTTCCGGGGCGCTGGCATGGCCGCTCTTGCCGGGGAAGGTGACTTCCAACATGGCCCGGCCGCGATGGCCGCGGCACAGGCGCAGGCCGCTGGCCTCGGCAATGACTACATAATCAGGTTTAATGCCCGTTTCCTCGATGAAGCTCTTAATGCCGTTGCCCTCGCCGACTTCTTCACCCACAGCGCCGACAACATAAAGGGTAAAGTCGCCAGCCAGTCCCAGCTCTTTGATGGCCTTGCCGGCGTAAACCATGCAGGCCAGGCAGCCTTTGTCGTCACAGGCCCCCCGGCCGTAGACGATGCCGTTTTCATACTTACCCTGGATAGGGTCAAAGCCCCAGTCGGCCGGATCCCCGGCAGGGACGGTGTCCATATGGGCGTCCATAAGGATGACGGTCCGGCCGTTGCCAAGTCGCCCGGCCAGGTTACCGATGGCGTCGCTGAAGACCTCTTCAAAGCCTACCCGGCGCATTTCTGCCGCCAGGACAGCGGCCACCTCGCCCTCATGGCCGGATAGGCTGGGGGTGGCGATGAGTTTACGCAGGAAGGCCACTAGGTCTTCCTGGTTGCGTTCCACAAAGGCTTGTAAATCGCTGCGCATAATTAGCAATTACCTCCACGAATATTTTGTCCAGGATATCCGCGCCCGGTTTTTACCCCATGACGTACCGCCATGGTTAGATTACTGGAACTTCATGGTAAACCGCAGGACCTCTTTACCGGTTCCTGGCTGGCTTACTGGCCCGGGTCTGCCCCGGAAATATCATTATCGGAAATAGACCCCGGTTAGGAGTTGGATAACGCTTAAACATACTTATCTATATTCAATACAATTTAATAAAATCCTCTCTCCCTGTCGAAAAAAATTTTAAGAGGTCGAAACCTGCCCGGGAATAAACTTACCCTGGCCGGCCTGACCCAGGAATTGACCACGGTCATAAACCAACCGGCCGCGCAGGTAGGTGGCTTCCGGGTAACCCTGGAGGCTAAAGCCTGCAAAGATAGTATAACCGGCGGCCGAGTGTAGGCCGGCGGCCTGTAAGGTGACCTCCTGCCGGGGGTCGAAAACCACCAGGTCGGCGTCGCTGCCGGGGGCCAGGCGGCCCTTACGCGGGTACAGGCCGAAGAGGCGGGCCGGGTTGGTGGCCAGGACGCGGACCATTTGCGGCAGGGTCAGCCAGCCCCGGCTTACGCCGTAGGAATAAAGGAGGGGTAAAAGGGTTTCCGTCCCCGGCACCCCGGAAGGGGTGTTATAAAAAGCCGTTCCCGCCGCTTTTTGTTCCGGGCTGTAGCTGCAGTGGTCGGTGGCTACTACCTGCAGGTCGCCGCCAGCCAGATGCTGCCATAGATCACGGTTGTCCTTGGCTGTTCTAAGGGGCGGGCACATCAGGAAAAGGCGGCAGTCCGGGCTGGCATACCGCTCATCCGTAAGCAAGAGGTAGTGGGGGCAGGTCTCGCCAAAGACCTGCCGGCCCTGGGCCCGGGCGGCGGCAATGGCTGCCGCCCCGCCGCCGGTGGAGACATGGACGATATAGACTGGTGCCCCGGCTTCCCCGGCCTGCCGGATGACCTCCTGGATGGCCTGGATTTCAGCGTCCGCCGGCCGGCTGGTGGCGTGATAAGCCGGGGCGGTCCGACCGCCGGCCTCCAGCTCCTGGCGCTTAGCCGTTACTATTTCGTGATCCTCGCAGTGGACTGTTACCATGGCCCCCAACTGGCGGGCTTGCTGCAGCAGGCGGCCGATGGCTGCGTAACTCAGGCGCTGGTTATAGGTAGTAAAGACCTTGAAGCTGGTAACCCCTTTCTCTACCACCTTTTTGAGTTCCTGGCTGTCTTCTTCCTGGCCGGCCATAACTACCTGGTGCAGGCCGTAGTCCACGCAGGCCTGGTCCCGGGCTTCTGCCAGGCGTTGAGCCAGGGATTGGGTCAAGGGTTCTTCCGGCCCGGAGGGCTCGGCGTAGTCGATTACGGTCGTGACCCCGCCGCAGGCCGCCAGCCGGGTGCCGGTAAACCAGTCATCGGCAGTCAAGAGGTCGCCAATAGGCATCTGGTAGTGGACGTGGGCGTCGATGGCCCCGGGCAGGATGTATTTCCCGGTGACGTCCCTGACGGTAGCCCCGGGAGCCTCCAGGTCCGGCCCCAGGGCGGCGATTTTTTCTCCTTTGATGGCCACGTCAGCCTGTTCCACCCGCTCGTGGGTAACCACCCAACCGCCTTTAAGCAGGAGATCCATTTTTTACGCCACCTTCTCCACCGATAATGAGGTTCTGCCAAAGATCGTATCATCGGGTGGGAATATGTCCCCACCCATAACAGCCGCCTCGCCGCGGGGGCATCAGCCCCCATGGGGGCTCCCTTGGGGGAGAAATCTTATTTCCCAATCCCGGCCAGGGCTTCCTTCAAGGCCTCCAGGGACGGTTCCACGCGGATGGGTTCTCCGGCGGCCTTGATGGCGTTGGCCACATCTTTAAGGCCGTTGCCGGTTACCAGGGTGACTACCTTCTCCCCGGATTTAATTATCCCCTCGTGAACGGCTTTAATAAGGCCGGCCGTCCCGGCCACCCCGGCCGGTTCACCGAAGACGCCGCTGGTCCGGCCCAGGGTGCGCATGGCGGCCAGGATTTCCTCGTCGCTGACGTTGATCATGGTACCCCCGGAATCCCGGACTGCCCGCAGGGCCTTTTCTGGGTTGCGGGGTACGCCGACGGCAATACTGTCGGCCAGGGTGTTTTCCGGCATGGGCTGGACTTTAGTGCCCTCCCAGAAGGCCCGGGTAATCGGGCAGCATCCCTCGGCCTGGACCCCCAGCATCCGCGGCAGCTTGTCAATCCAGCCGGCCTTTTTCAGGTCCACCCAGGCCTTCCAGGCACCGGCCATGGTGCAACCATCGCCCACAGAAAGGACCACCCAGTCGGGAACCTCCCAGTCGAGCTGTTCCGCCACCTCCAGGCAGACGGTCTTTTTACCCTCCACCAGATAGGGGTTAATGGCAGCATTACGGTTGTACCAGCCGTGCTCGGCAATGGCCGCTGCCGACAGGCGGAAAGCGTCCTCGTAGGACCCCTGGACGCTAATCACCGTGGCCCCGAAGATTAACAGCTGGGCCACCTTGCCCTGGGGGGCCCGGCCCGGGACGAAGATAACCGCTTTGAGACCTACAGCAGCCGCCGCCCCGGCCAGGGAGGAAGCGGCGTTACCAGTGGAAGAGCAGGCGACTACCGGCGCTCCCTCGGCCAGGGCCCGGGCCGCCGCTACGGCCGAGGGCCGGTCTTTGAGGGAGCCGGTGGGGTTGATACCATCATCCTTGATATAGAGCTTCTTGAGTCCCAGTTCGTCCCCCAGGCGCCCGACCCGGTAGAGGGGAGTCCAGCCTACCCGCAGGGGGGGTAGGGGGCCTTCCTGGACCACCGGTAAAAAGGGCCGGTAGCGCCACAGGGAGTGTTCCCGGTTACCGGCCAGGCTCTCCCTGGAGGTGGCTTGATTGATATAATCATAATCGTATTCCACGTCCAGGATGCCGTCCGTGGAGCCGCAGGTGGGGCAGGTGTAAAAACCGGGCTCGGGCTGGTAGGTACGGCCACAGTTGATACAGCGCAGCTGGGTTAAATTGCTCACTTCAGGTCATCTCTCCCTCCGGAAAATAGGGTTCTGGCAGAAACGGCGATTACCGGTGCTGACGGGTACAGGCTGGAGGCTCCAGTGGTTTTCGGCTAGCAAACTTGGCGCTCAGCCTTCCGTGGCGGCGGGGGTGGCTTCGTTTTATCCCTTTGATCAACCATAACGGGCTGTGCTACTTTTCGCTTCTAAAGCTACGTTACGATCCCCATCCCGTTCACCGCCGCCACGGTGCGGCTTCGCTGAATTTGCTTACGCCTCAAACCAAAGTCGTCTTTCGCCTGTACCCGCCAGCCCCTGCATACTACTTCTCACTGCGCGCGTAGGGTGTACCTGCCAGGGGCAGGCTGAGGCGCAGCCGGCCGTCCCGGCGATAGTAGGCGCCGGCTACGGCTGCCGCCGTGGGGATGCTGGCTAGTTCACCGACACCCTTGGCCCCGTAGGCATAGGGGGTGCCGCCCTTTTCGATCAGGTGGACCTCCATGGCCGGCACCTGGTGGGCCCGCAGGAGGCCCAGGCGACCCAGGGTCTGGCGTTCAGGAATACCGTCCCGGAGGGGGAAATCCTCTGTCAGGGCGTAACCCAGGCCCATGACAATACCCCCCTCAATCTGGCCCTCCAGGTTCAAAGGGTTGATGGCCCGGCCGATGTCATAGGCGGCTACTACTTTACTCACCCGGCCGGCCTCGTCGAGCAAGGCCACCTGGGTGGCATAGCTGTAACCCACATGGGTCATGGGGTGCTCGCGGGTGGAGTTGATGGGGTCTGTGACGCCGTGAAACTCGCCCAGAAAGACCTGTCCTTCCAGTTCGGCCAGGGTATGGTCCTTCAAGGCGGCAACCAGGGCCACGGCCGCCCGGCGGGTGGCTTCGCCGGTAAAAAGGCTCTGACGGGAGGCAGTGGTGCAACCGGCATCGGGGGTGAGGGCTGTATCCGAAAGGACACAGTCGATCACCTCTGCCGGCAGGCCGGTAGTCTCGGCTACGATCTGCATAAGGACGGACTCCAGGCCCTGACCCATGCAGGCCGCGCCGGTATAGATCTTCACCCGGCCCCCGGTTACGGCCAGGTTGGCCCGGCCCGTATCCGGAGTACCGACTCCCAGGCCGACGTTCTTGAAGGCGCAGGCGATGCCGGCCTGGGGACTGCTGGCGAAGACTTCCTTCACAGCCAGCAGGGTTTCTTTAATGCCCACATCTTCACCGACCACCTGCCGGGTGGCCAGGGTATCCCCCGGTTCCAGGGCGTTCCGCCAGCGGATTTCCCAAGGGGAAAGGCCGGTGGCCGCAGCTAAAAGGTTCATCTGGCTTTCCATGGCGAAATTCGACTGGGGCACACCGAAACCCCGGAAGGCTCCCGCCGGCGGGTTGTTGGTGTAAACGGCCCGGCCGCGAATACTGACGTTGGGAATGCGGTAAGGACCGGTGGCGTGGGTGCAGGCCCGCTCCAGGACCTGGGCCCCCAGGGAGGCATAGGCGCCGGTGTCGGCTAGCAAATCGGCTACCAGGGCCACCAGGTTCCCGGCAGCATCACAACCCGTGGTCAGGGTAATGGTCATGGCGTGCCGTTTGGGATGGCAGAGGATGCTCTCCTGCCTGGTCCAGGTGAGTTTCACCGGTTTGCCCGTCGCCCAGGCCAGGAGGGCGGCGTGGTGCTGGACACTCAGGTCCTCCTTGCCGCCGAAGCCGCCGCCGACAAACTTGTTGATCACCCGCACCTTATCCGGCGGCAGGTTCAGGAGGGAAACCAGCTGGGTATGGATCTCATAGACACCCTGGGTACTGGTATAAACCGTCAGGCCGCCGTTTTCCGGTACAGCCAGGGCGCTTTCCGGTTCCAGGAAGGCGTGTTCCGTAAAGGGAGTGATATAGGTGTTGCTGATTACATGGGCACAGGACTGGAGGGCTGCCTCGGGATCGCCCTTCCGGACCCTGGTCTCGCTCAGCAGGTTACCTTTAGGATGCAGGGCCGGCGCCCCCGGAGCCAGGGACGCCTCCGGCGAGGTCAAGGGTGGCAGCTCCTCATAGTCTACTTTAATAAAGTCCAGGGCCGCCCGGGCTGCACGGTAAGAGGTAGCGGCTACCAGGGCCAGGGCATCACCGACGTAACGAGTTTCCTCACCCACGGCCACCAGGGCCGGCCAGTCTTTAAAGATGTGCCCCTGGTAACACTGGCCGGGGATATCGGCCGCCGTGAGGACGGCCACCACACCGGGCTGCTCCCTGGCAGCCGTGATGTCGATACTTTTAACCTTCGCCCGGGCTACCGGCAGGCGCCGGACGGCCCCATAGAGCATCCCCGGTACCTGCATGTCGTCTACAAAGACGGCTTCTCCCAGAACCTTGGGCGGGGCGTCGGGGCGCAAAAAGGCCTTGCCCATCCCCGCCGGCTCCCCCTGCCCGGGAGTTACCTCGCCCCGCAGGGCCTGACCGGCCAGGCGTACGGCGTCAATGATCTTCTGGTAACCGGTACACCGGCAGAGATGGGCTTTGAAGGCCTGCCGAATCTCCTCCTCCGCCGGGTCAGGTCGCCGGTCCAGGAGGGCTTTGGCCTCCATAACCATCCCCGGAGTACAGAAGCCGCACTGGACAGCCCCGGCAGCCGTGAAGGCCCAGGCGAAGACTTCTTTCTCCTGCGGCGTTAATCCTTCGATGGTGATAATCTCCTGGCCGGCGGCTTTAGTAACCGGGGTGCGACAGGCCCGCACCGTCTTGCCCCCCATGATTATTGTGCAAGCGCCGCAGGTACCTTCGCCGCAACCGTTCTTGGCCCCGGTCAGTCGCAAGTCCTCCCGCAATACCTCCAACAGGGTGGCGTCATCAGGGGTATCGACCCCTCGCCTCTGGCCGTTGACTAGCAATTCCAGGTGCATTTATTTCCCTCCCGTCTGGTTTATCTGGACCCGCCGGTTGCCGTGTCCCTGTTATACTAGGGCGCTCCGGTTATAGCCGTGGTAACCCATGCGACACTTAGGCCTTACCCCGGCGCGGGATGCCCTTAACTTGGGATTCCCGATTGCGGGGTATGCCAATTAACCGGCGCTACCGGCAGCCTCCAATTTTCCGCCAGACCTGATCCCCCTGAAAATACACGGATGGGATATGCCCCTGGTCACTAACGACCTGGCCCAGGCCGGGACATATCCCTTTTTTTAATTATATCTCTTAGCGCCGGTGGAAGCCATAAAAACAGCTCCCTTCCCTCTAATTTCCTTAGCGCATCTCTTTAATCTTAGCGTCGTAATATTCGATCTTGGCGTACTCGTCATCCCAGAAGGACGGGTTCTTCATGGAATCCAGGTATTCTTTAGTATAACCGAAGGGCAACCAGTCCTTCTCCTTCTGTTGGAAGAGGCGTTCCTTGGCCTCCGGCCGGCGGGTGTCAACAATGTGGTGGGTATGGGCCTTGAGGAAGACATCCTTGAACCAGCGGTCAAGAACGAAGTCTTCAATCTCCAGTGTCCGCTCAGCCAGGCTCTTCAGTACGGAGTGATAGCGGTCGAAACCGTCGGTGGCGATGGTGACCACGTTGTCGCCGGGGCCCAGGCGCAGGAACTTGGCTATCTTTATGGCGCCCTGGATATTGCAGATACCGGAGGGGCCGAAGTTGTCCCGCAGGGCCAGGGCGTCGGCCTCTTGCACCCCATTTTTGATCAGGACCTCGGTGCCGTCCTGGAGGACCTTCAGGCCGCGTATGGTATCCTCGTCATGGATAAGAACGAGAAAATCAGTGTTCAGGACGTTGTGAATCAGGGTACACATCTTGTCGCCGATGCCTTCGATGCGGTGCTGGCCGAGGCCGCCGTTAAAAAGGGTGGAGCATTCGTAGGGCTCCAGGGCCGCGATTTTACACTCGGGGAAGGCCTTCTTAATCTGGTCACCGGCGCCCAGGGTCCCCGCCGAACCAGGGGCCGAGGCGAACGCGGCAATGCGGCCGTTGCCAATACCCTGGACGGCCTCAATGGCGGCATGGCCGGTGACATGCCGGTGAAAACGGTAGTTGGGCAGGAGTTCGAACTGGGCCAGGGAGAAGTTTTTAGGGTCTTTCTTCAATTCATAGGTCCGCCGTAAGGTCAGGATGACGTCGGACTCGGTGCCCGGGGTCAGGTCCAGTTCGCCGCCGTATTTACGGATGCGCTCGTAACGCTCCTTGCTCATGTTGTCCGGCATAATGACGATGGACCGGAAACCTAGGAGTTTGGAGATATAGGCGACGCCGATGCCGAAGTTGCCCGTCGAGGGCCCTAGGATGGTATGCTCGCCGGGCTTGATGACGCCGTCGACGCAGCCCTCAATCAGGGTGGCGTAGGCCGGGCCCACCTTGTGGGAACCGGAAGGGAAGCCCCGGCCCAGGAGGACGACGATATTGGCATCAACGCCGGTCACCTCCGGGGGTAGGACCATTTTCCGTACCTGGTTGTTTTCATCCTTCCAGGTAATGTTAAAAAGATTGATAGGATCCAATTCATCTTCCTTGAGGGCCTTTAAAGCCCGTTGCCGCAGGGCTGGATCGAGCTGGGATGGATCCGCCATCTCAGCGAAGGTAGGGCCAAAGGGAATCTTGCCCGCCACTACAAATCCCTCCAGTTAAATGTAATGTTATTGAAGCCTAAAAACTTCATCCACACTTATTGTATAGTTCGACGCGAAAAAAATAAACCCTCCTTTTTCAGCTAAAATTTAGCTAAAAAAAGAGGGAGCATTTGCATCCGGTAACGCTTATTCGCCATTGCTGGCGACGAAGCTAGTAAATTCGCTACCTGTCACCGGCCAATTATCCTTTAAGCAAACCGTCCCGGTCGCGGTGGGCCAGGCGGGAGGAAGCGGCGGCGGCAATGGCGGCCACCAGGTCGTCGAGGAAGGTGTTGACCTTCTCATTCTTCTTATCGTTCACGACGCCGATGATGCCGGGTTTTACTTTGTCCAGGTAGCCGAAGTTGGTGAAGCCGATGGAACCATAGATATTAACGATACTCAGGGCCATGACTTCATCGATACCGTAGAGGCCGTCATCGGTCTTGAGCATAGAGGCCAGGGGCTCTGCCAGTTGCCCCTTTTCGGCTACCTCATCCAGGGATATGCCGGTGAAGATGGCGTTTTGGACCTCTCGTTTCTCCAGAACCCGTTCCACGCTTTCCCGGCAGGCCTCCATAGTTAAATTACGGATATAACTCTTCTGCACCTCGTATACCAAGCGGGCGATATCTTCCATGGTTACCCCCCGCCGCTCCAGCCAAGCGACAGCCAGCTGCTTGAGTAACAGGCAACTGGCATATTGATTCCCTTGGGGTTGTGCTACACTCACTTCTCCGGTCTCCTTTCTGTAAGAAGTAACCCTATTCTAACATAAGTTCGTTTTATGAGGCAACATTATTTAAAAAATACCGGTACTTGTATCGGGCCGCTATCATTTTGCACTATTTTAACCGTTCCAACAGGTACAGGATCGCTTCCAGCACGCCGCCGGCGATAGCCCGGGCCTTATCGGAAATGGTAAAGCAGTAGTCCCGCTCGCCCCGGGGATCGACGTCGCCGGCCTTCATCCCCGGGGTGACCTTCAGGCCGTCATGGAGTAAGCCCCGCAGAACACCGCTGATCCCGGCCTTCATGGGTACGCCGCTAATGGTGGCTACCGTCTCGCCGGCAGTTACCACATCACCTATGGCCCGGCAACCTTTGAAGATCCCCTCCGCCGGTGCCCGCAGGACCCTTTCGGCGGCATAGCCCATGACCTCACCGGGAATACCGGTATTGGCCGCAGCCTCCCCATCCCAGATGACCCGGCCCAGATAGTGACCGCGCTTGGTTTCAATAACCGCGTGGGCATCCCGGCCGGCCCGGAAGCCCGGTCCCAGGGCGATGACTATGGGAGCCTGGTCGATGTGCGTCCCCAGGTTGGTCTTGGCCAGAATGGCATCGACAACCACCTGGGGCTTCAAGGCGGAGATAACCTCCGCCCGGGGATCCACCAGGACGGCAATCTCCCCCTGCGCGATAGCCGCCAGGGCCGCAGCCGGGCTGGGGACCAGGCGGGCCGCAACTCCTTCTACAGTTACCGTATCGCTATAAACCGCTTCGGCGAAGGCCACGGCACGGCGGATTACCATCGGCCGGGGGATCTCCGTCATAATTACCGGAAAGCCGGCCCGGTGCAGGCGATGGGCCACCCCGCTGGCCAGGTCGCCGGCACCTTTGATAACTACCAGTTCCCGCGCCACTGCCATCCTCGCTCCTCCACCAATACCCGAATTAAATACTGTTTAACTATATTGTACACTCGTCCGCTATTTTAGCAAGGATTATTTTTCCGCTGCCAGGCCTGATAATCGGCCAAGGTATCGATATCTTGCAGGATGCCCGGGTCGGGGACGGCCACCGCCAGGACCTCCTCCGGGTGCGCCCGGATTATCTCCCTGGCGCCGACATCCCCCCGCAGGGCCAGAAGCTGGGGCCAGAGGCTGCGGTCGATTAAAACCGGGTTCCCTCGCCGGCCCTGGTAAACCGGAACGATAATCCTCTTGCCCCCCGGCCGGTAGGCGTCTAAAAGCTGCCGGATAACCCCCGGCGTTAACCCCGGTTGGTCTGCCAAGACGAAGAGGGCCGCTCGGGTCCCAGGCGGCAGGGCCGCCAGGCCGGTCCGCAGGGAAGTGCTGAGACCCTGGCGGTAGTCGGGGTTAAGGGCCCAATCTACGGCTAACCCCTCCAGGGCGGCGGCGACCCGGCCGGCCTCGTGGCCCAGGACGACGACGATTTTACTCCGGGCGGCGGTCAGGGCCATAGTAACGGCCCGGCGTATCAGGGGCTGTCCCTGTAACGGTAATAATAATTTGCCTCCCCCCAGCCGCTCTCCGGCCCCGGCCGCCAGGACGACGATTCCCACCCCACCGGGCGCGGGTTCCGGTGCGGAAAGGAGCTGGCGTACCGGGTAGGGGGTAGCCACTGCCCCCAGGATAACCCTTTCCCCGCCGGCGGCCAGGATAGCGGCGGCTACGACCCGGCCCCGCCGGAGGAGCTCATAATCCTCAGCCTGGTTCAACAGGACCCGCCAGCGGGCTCCTGCCGGGACACCCTTACGCCCACCCTGCGGGTGAACCAGGACCTGGGCCACGGCGTCCTCATCCAGGGCCTCCCCCTCCTGCCGGCCCAGCAACCCGGCCACCAGGTGGGGCCGGTGGACGAAGGGCGGGGCCAGGGGGCGACCCAGGACGGGCAGGCCGGCCACCGTCATGACCATGGTGGTAACCGGCGGGATGACCGGCTCGTAGGCGGCGGGGGCCTTAAAGAGGGCACCGGCCGCCCCGTCGCCCTCCAGGAGCAGGTAGTCAACGTCCAGCTCCTTTAAGGCGGCCACAGTCGCATTATCCAGGCCCACCATCTTGCCCCGGTCATCGATACCCGCACCGCAGGTAACCAGGTTGGCCACCTTTAACCGGGAGCTGACGGCGGTCACCAGCCGGCCGCTATCTAAGGTGAGGACCGGTTCCGCCAGCCGGCTTAGCTGCTCCGGCAGCATCCTGGCGGTAGGGGCGACAATCACCCGTTTCCCGGCCGTAGCCAGTTCCCGGGCCAAACAGGTAAGGGCCGAGGTCTTGCCCCCGGCCCCTACGATGGTAATAATTTCTTGTGGTTGGAGTTCCAACGCCTGGCTCAATTGCATAAATGTTGATCCTTCCCCGGGTTAAAATTGCGGTGGGGTAATGGCGGAAATAAAGATTAGGTCTTCATCCCCGGCGCTCCAGAGCTTGTGGGGGATGGAAGAGTAGTAGTAAATACTATCCCCGGTTTCCACCCGGTGGACCTCGCCGCCGATATCAATCTCCATAACCCCCTGGAGCACGATGATGCACTCCTCGCCGGGATGGGCCAGGGGCTCATCACAACTGGCAGCCCCGGGTTCCAGGCGGGCCATCATAACCTCCATGTTGCGGTTCAGATCCGGAGATAGCAGTTCATAGGTCAGGTGGGACTGGGGAAAGCGCAGGACTTTCCGCTGGTCTTTCTTGACCACCGGGCTGTGGTCTTCATGGTTCAACAGAAAATAAAAGATAGGGATATCCAGAGCCTCGGCAATCTTACGTAATGACGTGATGGAAGGATCGGCCAGGTCCCGTTCCACCTGGCTTAAAAAACTGGAAGTCAGGCCCGTCTTTTCGGCGACGTCCTTGAGGCTCATCCCCCGCTCCCGGCGTAACTGGCGTATCTTTTTCCCTAACACTGCATCTATACCTCCAGTGGTTCAATAAATACGTCCATGACACCGCCGCAAACCATACCCTCATCTTCGGCTGTGTCGGCCGTCAGGTCCAGGTGGTAAATCTCTGGGCGACCGCTCTCCAGGACCAGCAATGCCCGCTGGCGAATGGCCGCCTCCGCGCAGCCGCCGCCCACTGTGCCCTGGATCTGGCCATCGGCACCGATGAGCATCCTGGTGCCCGCCTCCCGGGGGGCCGAGCCCTTGACCTGGATTATCGTCGCCAGGGCGCAGCGCTCCCCCTCTTGCATCGATTTGATGGCCGCACTGATAAGTTCCCGGTCCATATCTTCGCCCCCTGCCTCAGGCTGCAAAAATCATTGCTAAGTAATTACAACATAGTTAACTCTTTTTCCTTCTTTTAAAGAGAGTTTTAATCTATTTTTATTGCCTTTTCGGGTATAAAATTTAGGAATAACCGGTGACATATGGCTTGATTACCGCTATTTACTTCGGGTAGCTGCTTCCTACCTTTCGTAACGAGGGCGTTAACCCCAAAGAAAGGCTTTTATAAAAAGCCGCCAGTTCCAGGGCTGGCGGCTATCTTTAATCTCCCCGACGATAAACCCGGATAATTTCAGCTAGAATACTAATAGCGATCTCTGCCGGGGTCTCGGCACCGATGTCCAGGCCGATGGGTGCATGGACCCGCGCCAGGGCCTCCTGGTTTACGCCCTCCGCCAGCAGGCGTTCCCGCACCCCCTGGATCCGCCGCCGGCTGCCGATCATGCCGATATAAGCCGCCGGGGCCTGGATTACCGCCCGCAGGCACTCATAATCATAGCGGTGGCCCCGGGTGACGATTACGATAAAGGTAGAGGGGTTAATCTTTAGTTCCTGCAAGGCAGCGGTAAAAGGGGCGCAGATAACCCGGCCGGCCGCCGGAAAGAGCTGCTCATTGGCAAAGTCCGGCCGGTCGTCCACCACGGTGACCCGGTAACCGGCCAGCCCGGCCAGGGCCGCTACTTGCTGGCCCACATGGCCGCCGCCCAGGATTAAGACCTCCGGTTCAGGGGCAACCGGTTCCAGGAAAAGGGTGACCCTGGCGCCACCAACCTCCAGGGCCGTCAACTGGGGCCGGCGCCCGGCCAGGACTGCCGGCGCGACTTCAGTCATGGCCCCAGCCAGGCCCTCCAGCCCCGGTTCGCTCCTCTCCCCGGCCAGTTCCCCGGTCTCGTAACCCCTGCCGCCCCGTACGTCCTGGACGGGCTCTCCACCTGAGGCCGCCGGCGCCGAGGCACCTGGGTATCCCTCCGGTGTGATCGCTACTGGTATCCCCGCGGGTATACCAGGGCGCCAAAGGAAGTGCTCCCCGGGGTTTATTCCCCGGGCATCTCCCTCGACCCTGACCACCGTTGCTGCTACTGCCGGTTGCTGTTCTTCCAGGGCCGTAAGTAGCTCCCGAAAAAAAGCCCATTTGTTCATTACGCTTGCCCCTTCCGTCCATTACCATCCAGACATAAATCGACAAACTCCGCCATAGTAGCCACTACAATCTCCGGGGCGGCAGCCAGGATTCTTTTGGGGGGGACTTTGCTCCATCCGGCGGCCACGCTGGTGACGCCGGCCGCTCGGGCCGCCAGGATGTCGTGGGGGCTGTCGCCAATCATGGCGGCTGCCTCCTCTGCCAACCCCAGGAGTTCGAGGCCGCGCCGGACCGGCTCCGGTTCCGGCTTATGGCTGGTAACATCTTCGGCGGTGACGATTACCGGAAAAAAGGAAGCCAGGCCACAGAGTTCCAGGCCATAGAGGGTAGTGTCCCGCACCCTGGAGGTGACTACCCCCAGCTTAATTCCGGCCTGCTGCAGCCGTTCTAACCCCTCACGGACCCCCGGGCAGGGCCGGACCAGGTCATCAAAATGCGCGGCGCTGAAACGGCGGTACTCGGGCAGCATCTCCTCCAGGTGGTCGGGTACGAAAGCCGCCAGGCCCTCCTTCAAGGTAATACCGAAGTATGGGTAAACCTCCTCCGGTGCCACTACCCGGCCCAGATAAGGCCCTAAGGTATGCTGGAATGATTTGACCACCAGTTCGGAGGTATCCACCAGGGTGCCGTCAAAATCAAAGAGTACTCCGGCGTACAAAACTCCACCCCTTCTCTATCCCGGCCTTTACCTGCTACCCGGCTATAACCCTTCCTTCAGCAGCTGGTTTACCAGGCCGGGGTTGGCTTTACCCCGGGTGGCCTTCATCACCTGGCCCACCAGGAAGCCCAGGGCCTTTTCTTTGCCGTTGCGGTAGTCCTCCGCCACACTGGGATTGGCCGCGATAACCTCAGCGACAATCTTTCCCAGGGCGGCAGCATCGCTGATCTGGACCAGGCCCTTTTCTTCTACCACCTGGCGGGCGCCTTTACCGCTGGCAAACATCTCTTCCAGGACCTGCTTGGCGATTTTACCGCTGATGGTGCCTTCCTTTTGCAACTGCAGCAGGCCGGCCAGTTCCTCCGGCGGCACCGGGGTCTGCCCTGGTTCCAGGTTACGGGCGTTCAGGAGCCGCAGGAAATCCCCCATGATCCAGTTGCTGGCGGCTTTAGCATCAGGGTAACGGGCTACCACTTGATCAAAGTATTCGGCCAGGTCCCGGGAACTGGTGATAACCCCGGCGTCATAGGCCGGCAGGCCGTAGGTCTCTATTAACCGCCGGCAGCGGGCATCAGGCAGCTCCGGTAGCTCCCGGCGCACGGCCTCCACCCAGGCGACGTCAATCTCCAGAGGCACCAGGTCCGGTTCCGGGAAGTAGCGGTAGTCGTGGGCCTGCTCCTTGGTCCGCATAACGGTGGTAATACCCCGGCTCTCATCCCAGGCCATGGTGGCCTGTTCCACCCGGCCGCCGCTCTCCAGGACGGCGATCTGGCGCTCCACCTCATACTCCAGGGCCCGCTGCAGGGCGCGGAAGGAATTCATATTCTTGACCTCCGTCTTGGTGCCGAAGGTCTGACTGCCCCGGGGCCGGACGGAGACATTGGCGTCGCAGCGTAAGGAACCCTCTTCCATTTTGCAGTCCGAGACGTCCAGGTACTGGAGGATGGATCGCAGCTTCTCCATATAGGCCCGGGCCTCCGCCGGGGAACGCAGGTCCGGTTCAGAGACGATCTCCAGCAGGGGGACACCGGTCCGGTTATAATCCACCAGGGAGTAACCGCCGCCGGGGCCGTCCACGTGGACCAGTTTGCCGGCGTCTTCTTCCATATGCACCCTGGTGATGCCGATGACTCGCTCCCGGCCGTCAACGTTGATAGTCAGGTGGCCGCCGGTGGCCAGGGGCAGGTCGTACTGGGATACTTGATAGTTCTTGGGGAGGTCGGGGTAATAGTAGTTCTTACGGTCAAATTTGCAAAAGGGCTCTACCCGGCAGTTCAGGGCCAGGGCGGTTTTTAAGCCGAATTCCACCACCTGGCGGTTGATAACCGGCAGCACCCCCGGTAATCCCAGGCAGACCGGGCAGACATGGGTATTGGGCTCGCCGCCGAAGGCCGTAGTGCAATTACAGAAGGCCTTGGAGGCCGTCTTCAGTTCTGTATGGACTTCCAGGCCGATGACTGTTTCGTAATCCATTACGCCACCCCCAGTTCCGGCCGCCGCCGGTGGTATTCCGTATTTTGTTCGAAGGCATAGGCCGCCTGCAACAGGGTCGCCTCGGCAAAGGGCTGGCCAATGAGCTGCAGGCCGACAGGCAATCCCTGGCTGAAACCGCAGGGCAAGGAGAGGGCCGGCAGCCCGGCCATGTTAATGGGGATGGTGCACAGGTCGGAGAGGTACATGGCCAAGGGATCCCCGGCCTTTTCGCCCAGGCGGAAGGCCACCGTCGGGGAAGTGGGCGTGGCCAGGAGATCATATTTCTTAAAGGCCGCTGCAAAATCCCGGCGGATGAGGGTCCGGACTTTGAGGGCCTTCAGGTAATAGGCATCGTAGTAGCCCGAGCTCAGGGCGTAGGTCCCCAGCATAATCCGCCGCTTGACCTCAGGGCCGAAACCCGCGCTGCGGGTGTTCATATACATCTCAATAATATCCTTGCCCGGCACCCGCAGGCCGTAGCTGACGCCGTCATAACGGGCCAGGTTGGATGAGGCCTCGGCCGGGGCCACTAGGTAGTAGGCTGGCAGGGCGTACTCCGTATGGGGCAGGGAGGTTTCTTCGCAGACAGCCCCCAGTTCTTCCAGTTTGGCAATGGCCCGGCGGACGATGGTCGCCACTTCCGGTTCCATACCGGCACCAAAGTACTCCCGGGGCACGCCTATTTTTAGCCCCTTGACCTCGGGTTTCAAGGCGGCCCGGTAATCAGGCACCGGTAGGTCGGCGGCAGTGGAATCCGCCGGGTCGTGGCCGGCAATGGTCCCCAGAACCAGGGCGCAGTCGGTGACGTCCCGGGTAATGGGGCCGATCTGGTCCAGGGAGGAGGCAAAGGCCACCAGGCCGTAACGGGAGACCCGGCCGTAGGTGGGCTTCATCCCCACGACGCCGCAGAAGGAAGCCGGCTGGCGGATGGAGCCGCCAGTATCCGATCCCAGGGAGTAGAAGGCCTCGCCGGCGGCCACCGCGGCCACGGCGCCGCCGCTGGAACCCCCCGGCACCCGCTCCAGGTCCCAGGGGTTACGGGTGGGAAAGAAATGGGAGTTCTCCGTGGAGGACCCCATGGCGAACTCGTCCATATTGAGCTTGCCCAGCATAATAGCCCCGGCCGCCTGCAGGCGCCGGACCACAGCGGCGTCGTAGGGGGGAACCCAGTCGGCCAGCATCCGGGACGAGCAGGTGGTCCGCACCCCGGCGGTGCAGAGGTTGTCCTTCATGGCCATGGGCACCCCGGCCAGGGGCCCCAATTCCTCGCCCCGGGCGCGGGCGGCATCGATGGACCGGGCCTGTTCCAGTGCCTGCTCCGCCGTCCGGGTGACAAAGGCCTGCACCCGTCCGTCCAGGGCTTCAATGCGATCGATCAGGGCCTCGGTAGCCTCCACTGCGCTGACCTCACGGCGCTGCAAAAGTTCACCCAGTTCATGGGCTGTTAAGTAATGTAACTCCATTATATTAACCTCCCGGCCTATACTACCCGCGGTACTTTAAACTGGCCTTCGCTAACCTCCGGTGCCCCCTGGAGGGCCTTTTCCCGAGGCAGGCCGGGCCGGGCGACGTCGTCGCGAAAGACATTGCGCAAGGGTAAGACGTGGGCGGTCGGCTCCACGTCCCTGGTGTCCAGGGCGTTTAGCTTATCCATATACTCCAAAATAGCATTGAGCTGTTCCGTATAGGCCGCCTTCTCCTCCGGGGAGAGTTTCAGGCGGGCCAGCAGGGCCACATGCTCAACTTCGTCAGTGCTGATGGGCATATCTTTAACCACCTTTTCTGGCATACTTTCTGCCTAATTATAGCAGAAGGGTTGGCTAACGGCAACGTGTACGGGTTAAACCCGGTCATATAGATCTTCTCGTCGCCAGCTCCGTTTTCCTTCCAGCAAACGTTTTAAACCCTCCAGATCAATCACGGGCACACCCAGTTCCCGGGCGCGATCGTACTTGGATCCGGGCTTGTCGCCGGCGACGACGTAGTCGGTCTTTTTACTGACACTGCTGCTCACCTTGCCCCCAGCACTGGTGATTAGCTTCTCTGCCTCCTGGCGGGTCATCCCCGGCAGGGTGCCGGTGAGGACAAAGGTCTTGCCCGTTAAAGGCCCGGCCGTGGTATCCGGGACTGCTGTGCCCGGTGCGGCCGTACCTGCTCCAGCAGCCGTCAGCCGTACCCCGGCCCTTTGCAATTTTTCCAGGACGGCCAGGTTGCGCGGCTCGGCGAAGAATTCCCGGATGCTCTCGGCAATGCGGGGGCCGATGTCCGGCAGGTCCGTTATCTCCTCAAGGGAGGCTCCGGCCAGGCGGTCCAGGGTGCGGAAGTGGCCGGCCAGAACCCGCGCCGCCCGCTGGCCGACATGGCGAATCCCCAGGGCGAAGAGGAGGCGCTCCAGGGGCTGCTCCTTGCTGGCGGCAATGGCCGCCACCAGGTTACCAGCCGACTGTTCGGCGAAACGCTCTAGCTTTACCAGGTCTTCTTTCTTTAAATAATAAAGGTCGGCGGCGTCGTGGAGGAGGCCGGCCTCCAGGAGCTGGGCGACGATGGCCGGCCCCAGGCCCTGGATATCCATGGCCCCCCGGGAGGCGAAGTGGATAATGCCTTCCAGCACCTGGGCCGGGCAGGCCAGGCCGCCGGTACAGCGGTGGGCCGCCTCTCCCGGCGGCCGGACTACCGCCGCCCCGCAGGCCGGGCAGCGCTCCGGCATGGTAAAGGCCTCTTCCACCCCGGTGCGCCGCTCGGGCAGCACCGCCACCACCTCCGGGATGATATCGCCGGCCTTCTGGACAATGACCGTATCGCCGATGCGAATATCCTTCTCGCGGATGTAGTCCTCGTTATGTAGAGTAGCCCGGCTGACGGTGGTCCCCGCCAGGCGGACGGGCGTCAGGACGGCCGTCGGTGTCAGCACCCCGGTACGGCCCACCCGCAGGATGATCCCCTCCACCCTGGCGGTAGCCTGCTCGGCTGGGAATTTGTAGGCCATAGCCCAGCGGGGCGCTTTGGCCGTCGCCCCCAGGACGGGATGGAGGGCCAGGTCGTTGACCTTGATAACCAGGCCGTCAATCTCATAAGGTAAGGCGGCACGCTTCTCCGGCGTCCAGGCCTTGACCTCCGCCAGGACGGCCTGGATATCTGGGGCCAGGACCCGGTAGGGGTTGACGGGCAGGCCTACTTCCGCCAGGAAATCCAGGGCCCCAGTCTGGGTGAATACTGTTGCGCCCCTGAGGCTGATTACCTGGTAGACGAAGAGGCTCAAGCTGCGGCTGGCCGTTATCTTCGGGTCCAACTGGCGCAATGAACCGGCGGCGGCATTACGGGGATTGGCAAAGAGGGGCTCCCCGGCTTCCTCCCGGGCGGCGTTCAGGGCGGTAAAGGCACCCTTGGGCATATAAACCTCCCCCCGGACTACGAGGAGGGGTAGGGAGCGGCGCAGGCGCAAGGGCAGGGCGGGGATAGTCTTGAGGTTGGCCGTGACCTCTTCCCCCACCTGACCGTCTCCCCGGGTGGCCCCCAGGGTAAAGAGACCGTCATTATAGGTCAGGGCCACGGCCAGACCGTCGATTTTGGCCTCGATGACATACTCCACCGGGCCGCCGGCCAGTTCCCGGACGCGCCGGTCAAAGTCCAGCAGTTCACCTTCGTTGAAGGCGTCGTTCAAGCTCAGCAGAGCCTGGGGATGGCGCACCTGGGCGAATTCCTCCCGGGGCGCTCCCCCTACCCGCTGGCTGGGGGAATCCGGCGTCCGCAGTTCCGGGTAGGCTTCCTCCAGGGCCAAAAGTTCGCGCATGAGGGCGTCGTATTCCTGGTCGCTAATGACCGGCTGGTCCAGGACGTAGTAGCGGTAGTTGTGCTCTTCAATCAGGCGCCGCAGTTCGGTTACCCGTTGCCGGGCGGCGGATAGATCCATAGAGCTATTCCTCCGAAAATAAACTTCTAAACCTTTCTCACCGGGGCGTAGGCGACTGCCAGTTGCTTGATGCCCCGCTCGGGGAAGGCGACGCTGATGATCGTATCGTCACCGGTGCCGCTAATCTTGACGACAACACCTACGCCCCAGGAGTTATGCTGGACCTTATCCCCCACCTGCCAGGCTCCACCGGTCTTCCGCGGCGGGGCGGTCCGGCTGCGGGCCGGTCCTCGCTGCCAGCCTGACCGTTCCTGCCGCTCCTCCCCTTTGCCGGGGAGGGCCGCGTACAGGGAGCCTGTCCCTGTGTCCTGGATTAAATCGGCCGGTACCTCATCTAGGAAGCGGGAAGGGGGATTGCTCATGGTACTGCCGTAGAGGTTACGGGTCCAGGCGTGGGTAAGGTAGAGTACCTCCCGGGCCCGGGTCATGCCTACATAGCAGAGGCGCCGCTCTTCCTCCATTTCCGCTGGATCGTCCAGGGAACGAAAATGAGGAAAAACCCCCTCCTCCAGGCCTGCCAGGAAAACCACCGGGAACTCCAGCCCTTTAGCCGTATGCATGGTCATCAGAGCCACCCCGCCGGTGCCGGTGTAGGTATCGCTCTCCGCCACCAGGGCCACCTGGGTAAGGAAATCCCCCAAGTTTGGTTCCGGGGTGCCCTGGTCGTAGCTCCGGGTCACCGTCTGGAACTCCTTCAGGTTTTCCAGCCGGGCCTGGGCCTCGGGGGTTTTCTCGGCCTCCAGTTCCGCCTGGTAGCCGGTTTCCTTCAAGATGGCCGTAACCAGGTCCGTCACTGTTAATTCTTCCTGTTGCCGGCGGAGGTTATCCAGGAGTTGCACCAATTCCTGCAACGCCTGCCGTCCCCGGGCGGGGAGGCCGGCAACAGTGTCCACCCGGGTCAGGATCCCATACAGGCTACTGCCCTCGACAGCCGCGGCAGTTTCCAGCCGGGACAGGGTGATATCACCGATCCCCCGCCGGGGGACGTTGATAATCCGCAGCAAGCTGATGCTGTCGTCCGGGTTGGCGATGACCCGTAGGTAAGCCAGGATATCCTTGATTTCTTTCCGCTGGTAGAATTTCAAACCCCCGATAATCTCGTAGGGAACGCCGGCCTGGAGGAATGCCTCCTCCAGGGCCCGGGACTGGGCGTGGGTACGGTAGAGAACGGCAAAGTCGTTAAAGGGCCGTCCCTCCTCCTGGTGGCGGCGGTAGACCTCGCCGGCGATGAAACTCCCCTCGTCCCGCTCGTCGGCGGCCCGGTAGATGTACAGCAGCTCCCCCTCCTGCCGCCGCGTCCAGAGGCGTTTTTCCCGGCGTCCTTCATTATGCTGGATGACGGTATTGGCGGCCTGGAGGATGGGCCGGGTGGAGCGGTAGTTTTCCTCCAGGAGAATTACCCGCGCCCGGGGGAAGTCCTCCTCAAAGGCCAGGATATTGCCGATATCAGCCCCCCGCCAGCCGTAAATACCCTGGTCCGGGTCGCCGACGACGCAGAGGTTGTCCCCCTTGCCGGCCAGGAGGCGCACCAGGAGGTACTGGGCATGGTTGGTATCCTGATACTCGTCCACCAGGATATGCTGCCAGCGCTGCTGGTAATAGCGCAAAACCAGGGGGTTCTGCTGCCAGAGAAAGACCGTCTGCATAATCAGATCGTCGAAATCCATGGCGTTCAAGTCCCGGAGCTGCTCCTGGTAACGGCGGTAGACCTGGCCCTGTTGTTGCTCCCGAAAGGTGGCCGCCCTGTCCAGGAAACGTTCCGGGGTCTGCAGATCGTTTTTGGCCGAGTTAATGACCGCTGCCAGGGAGCGGGGCGGGTATTTTTTCTCGTCCAGGTTGAGTTCCTTTAAGGCACCTTTAAGGACAGCCTGCTGATCGTCGGTATCATAAATGACGAAATTCGGCCGGTAGCCCAGGAGATGGGCTTCCCGCCTGAGAATGCGGACGCAGGCGGAATGAAAGGTGCTGACCTGGAGGCCCCGGACGGCCTCCCCTACCAGCCCGGCCAGGCGTTCCTTCATCTCCCCGGCCGCCTTATTGGTAAAGGTAACTGCCAGGATATTCTCCGGCCGCACCCCCTCCTGGATCAAGGAGGCTACCCGGTAGGTAAGAACCCGGGTTTTGCCGCTGCCGGCCCCGGCCAGGACCAGGAGGGGCGTGCCCCGGTGTTTGACGGCCTCCTGCTGGGGGTCGTTAAGTAGTGACATAAAATCTGCCAAGACCTTCACCCTCCTAAACCCTGGTTATATTCGCCCCGGCAGAGTAAAAAACCTGCAAGGTTCCAGCAAGAAACTCCTGCGAAAATGCTTTACTTTTCCCCATCCCCGGCGCTTTTGCATATAATGCAGCAGGTCTAAAAATGAGGGGTGACTATTTATTATGGAAGTTAGGGCAAAAAAATTAAGCTTCCCTGAAATGGGTATCCTGGGCGGCGATAAAGAAGCCCGCCAGGAAAAAGGGGATCCCGAACAGGAAAAAACCCCCGCCTTGCCGGCAGCCGGTGGTCTGGATAATACAAAGGAAGAGCCCCAGGACAGCCCGCCGCGCCAGGACGAACCCGTAACTTTGGCCGCTCGCAGCCAGGCCCTTTTTCAGGAAGCCTTACTGAACGGTAATATTGACCAGTTCCTGTCGCTGTTGCAATCCTGGATCGAAAAACTGCGCAATTTCCTCAACTACACCGAGGTCGGCGTTACCACCGCCAACAATATCCTCACCGTTACCAAAACCACCCTGCAGGCCGACCTGGGAGTTCAACCGGCCGCGGCTTCCGGTACACCCGCCGGTATGGCCCTGCCGGCTTCCTCTTTACAGCTTATGTGGAACTTGATCCGGACACCGGAGTTCCAAACCTTTGCCGGCCGCATGCTGGCCCAGGCTTTAAAAATGAACCTCAGCCCGCCCGTCCAACCCCTGCAAAAGGAAAGCTCCAGTTAGAACAGACTCCGCCTTTAGTTCCGGGCATCTGCGCCAACTATTTCCTGCCTGCGGAATCAGGCCATACGGCAAAAGGCTGCTGATTGTATCCGGTCAGCAGCCTTTTGCGCTTACACTTCAGCATCTGTTAGTAGCCACATCTATTTGGTCCGCCTGATGCCGTTTGCATCCACTACCGGTGCCTGGTAGCGGGGGTGTCCACCTTATGAATGGCCGCAGCGCCCCGCTGGTCCGGGCGCCCTATTGGTATTGATGCTGAGCCAGACCACTTGTATTGGCGGATGAGTAGGTGTTCATCATGGTGCTGGTCGTCATCTCTTTCATGGTCGGGACCTGGTAATAACCCTTCTGGTTCATATACTGCCAGACTTCGTAGGCCTGTTCGGAGCAATTGATGGCCCCCTGCTGGATTAACCGCCGCAATTCAGGGTCAGCGCACTCCAGGGAAGCAGTCATGCGCATAGTTGCCGAGGCTTTATGGCATCCCAACATCCCGCTGGCTACATCCCGGTCATCCATGTCGTCCAGGGAGGTATTGGGCGTCAGGGAGCTCGGGTTGTCCAGGCCGTACACAGGGTTGGCATTCCTTACGGTGCGGTAGGGTACCGCCTGGCTCATGCCCCGCTGGTTGATAGCCTGAACCATATTGTTGTATTCCTGGGTCATAAACCGGAGCTGCTTATCCAGGATACTGCGCAACTGCTGGTCCCTGGTGTGGGGACGGTAGAGCTGGAACTGGTTGATACCGTCGACGGTATCGGTTAATACCTCGTGAACCTCCATGACCTCATGGGCACCGTATTGAGCGGCCATTAAAAATCTCCTCCTTTAATCTACAAGTAATTTTCGAGGCGTCTTAATTATGGATCCCAATTACCCGTAAAGGATCATCTCCAAGAAAAGGGGGAATTATGTGGCCGCGAGGACAAAAATGCCGCAGAAATTCCTGCTGCTTCTATATTGACAGGATATCCTGAAGCTGTTAATGTAAGATTAGCCTCCGGGCTGGCGGTCGTAGTCACCCGCCTGAACAAAACAAGGAGTGATCCTCTTGCGTTACAAAATTTTTCCCTTCGTAATGGTTGCCTTCGTGGTGGTATTGCTCCTCTCCAACACGGTGGCCGTCAAAGTGGCGATCTTCGGGCCATTCTTTTTCGACGGCGCCGTTATTTTATTCCCCTTCTCCTATATCTTTGGCGATATTTTAACTGAAGTTTACGGCTACAGGCGTAGCCGGGTAGTAATCTGGACGGGATTTATAGCCTGTATCTTTATGTCCTTTATTTACTGGCTGGTCGGCATGCTGCCTGCTGCCCCTTCCTGGGGAGGCCAAGAAGCCTACCAGCGGATACTGGGGCAGATACCCAGGATAGTTACGGCCAGCCTGGTAGCCTTTTTCTGCGGTGAATTTACCAACTCCTATATCCTGGCCAAACTAAAAATTTTCACCAAAGGACGCTGGTTATGGACCAGGACCATTGGCTCGACCATAGCCGGCCAGCTGGTAGACACGGCCCTGTTTATCACCATCGCTTTTACCGGTATTGTACCGGAAACCGTCCTGATACGCATGATAATAACCAATTACCTCTTCAAGACCACCTATGAAGCCCTGGCCACACCCCTGACTTATGCTGTAACCGGCTGGCTGAAGAGGGTGGAAAACGAAGATTACTATGACTATAAAACTAACTTTAATCCTTTTATGGTAACCGGGGAGGACCTCAAGTGATGGAGTTTGAAGCCTTAGGAAAGGTCGTCCGTGAACCGCGCAAAAAATTGGAAGTATTTCCTAAACCCGACCATGTTACAACAGTCATCATGGAATCCGACGAAGTAACAAGCCTCTGCCCGATAACTGGGCAACCGGACTGGGAAACGGTAATAATTGAATACATGCCCGATAAGTTCTGCATTGAATCTAAAAGTCTCAAGCTATATCTATGGAGTTTCCGGGAAGAGGGTGCCTTTTGTGAAGCCCTGGCCGCTACCATTGCCGGTGATATTTACCAGGCTTGCTCGCCCCACTGGTGCAAAGTTACTATCATCCAGAAACCGCGCGGGGGAATAAAAATAACTGCTTCCGCCTTTTATGGGGAGCGTAGCAATGTGGTATAATAAACCAGGAAATATTAATATGCAAGTGGGGGATTAATATGATTAATATGGAGGATCAAAAGGAAAAGACCGGCGGTATCCTGATGGCCCGGGCGGCCAATTTAAGCGAGCTGGCTGGCTACCAGGAAGGTACCATCGTCAGCCGGACTATTATTGATCAAAAAACCGGCACAGTTACTTTATTCGCTTTCGCCTCCGGGCAGAGGTTGAGCGAGCACACAGCCCCTTACGACGCCCTGGTATACATCCTGGACGGGGAAGCTGAAGTTATTATCGATGGGCAATCCCTGCGCGTCCACCAGGGGGAAGCAGTAATCATGCCTGCTAACCACCCCCATGCCCTACGGGCCGTCAAGAATTTCAAGATGGTCCTGACCATGATCCGCTCTTAGGCCCTTACTTCCGAACATCTTCGCAAAGTGGAAAAAAGTAAGGCGGTAAGGTTTGGGTCCGGTTAGTCCGGGTTAGGAATAAATACACGGCTATCATTACCCAGGTCGCAGGGTTTACTCTGGCAGAGAAAAACGCTCTATGAAGACAACCGGAACAGTAAGGGAGCCGGGTTAAGAATATCACAAAAAGTAGGTGCCGGTATGCATGGGCCAAAAAACCTCCCCGCTCTAGGGAGGGTCTTTCAACAATACCCGGAGATAGTGGCTGTATACCTGTTCGGCTCTTATTTAAGCAGGTCAGATCAGGCGCGGGATGTAGACCTGGCAGTCCTTCTCCGAGAACCAGCAGGCAGTATCACCACTATTTATATGTCTCTCTACCCACAGCTGGGAGAGATTTTTTCTCCCCTGGAAGTAGACCTGCTTTTCTTAAACTCAGCAACCATATCCATGGCTTTTGAAGTGATCAGCACCGGCAGGGTGATTTATTGCCAGGATACAGAGCGCCGGACAGATTTTGAGTACGTTATTTCCGGTTTATATATGGATTATGATTACCATTTACAGCAAGGCCGGCGGGAATTATATGAGGCGATCAAGGAGGCTGCTGCGTTTGTTTAATGAAGAATTAATCGCCGAAAGGCTGGGGATCATCCAGCGGGCTATGCAAAGGTTACAACTTCTGGCAAGCCTCTCGCGGGAGCAATTCCTTCAGGATGAAGATACCGTGGACATCGCGGAAAATCGCCTGCGGCGGGCTCTGGAAGCCTTATTTGATCTGGGGCGCCATATTGTCGTGAAATCCGGCCTGGCTGTCCCCGCGGACTACCGGACGATAATCGAGAGGTTAAGGGACAATGATATCTTGCCATCAGATTTTGCTCCACAGATTTTAGGTATGGCTGGCTATCGTAACCGTTTAGTCCATGAGTATAACAAGGTTACACCGGCAGAATTATATGAAATCTTACAAAATCGGCTTGGAGATTTCACGGTGTTCTGTCAACATATTGTCAATTACCTGGAGAAGGTTTCCCGGGAGAATTCGCAAACCACCGATGGAAAATAACTACGCTTAAAAAGCAGATGGAGCAGTGACCCCTACTGCCGATAAAGGCCCTCCTTATCCCTTGGGTGGGCCTTATCCTTCCCGCATGCGTTCTGCAGCGTTTATCTTAGCCATACCATGACCCGGAATAAATACACGGCTATCATTACCAGGCCACGGGGTTTACTCTGGAAGTGATAAACGCCCTGCGAAGACAATTGGAACATTGAACTTGCCCTGGGTTTTGGCTATTTAAACCGCGCTTCTACCATCGTAGCTTTAAAAGGGGATAGGTCTTGGCCTATCCCCTTCCCTTCGCCCCCTTAATAATGGCCCGGGCGTTGGCCAGCCTATTATAACCAGCATTACCTATCCGGGCATAACCATGCCGGCTTGCTTTTTGTTCAGCTTCAACTTATAACCATCCTGCCGCCTGCAATACCCGTTTGAGCATGACCAATGCTTCAGCATAGGTGGTATTGGCAATCGTAGCTACCAGATCGATAACGCGGTTGGATATTACCCCTGTCATTATAGCGGTGGTTACAGCTTTGGTAGGTAAAAGGTTATCTCCTGCTGGTCGTTAAAGCGGCTGGGATTCCCCGACTTCCTAGTCATTTGCCTCTACGACATTAACCAATCCGGTCATGGCCTGGACCATCATGGTCGCCTACCTTCGCCATGGTAAAACTGAAGCTATAAAGCTCTACCATGGCATTACCCGCTGCCTTCTTCACCGCGCTGGCTGCTAGGTGGACAGCATAGGTAATGCTAGGTTCGGTTGACTTGTTCCTTAGATGTTCTCCGCTTCTTCCCTAGCAATCCGGCACCATTTGATGACATTTTCTGGATTGTGGCCGATGGTGTGATTATCCTTCATTATCACCTCCACCCGGCAGTTGCGCGTTATTTTAAAGGCCCCGCGCAAGCTGCTGCGAATAAAATCCACATCGATTTTTTCTACCGCCAGATAGGCAGGGTTGGGCTTCATGGAAAAGACATAATCACTCCCCAGTTTTTCAGCCATATCCTTAAGGTCCGCCCACGGGGAAACAGATACTCTCCTTAGCCGGGGGGCTTTTTTAACAACATCCCATCTCTTATTTAACGCTTCACAACAGCCGTAGCAATTTAAACCAAATCGCTCCAGGATGGGCAGTTGATAAGGAAAGATGAACTCGGCAAACATCTCCGGAGAAACCTGGCTTGTTTCCTGGCTTTCGGCAAAGCCCCACATGTCGCGGGTCCTTACTTGGCCACAAAAATCTTCCTGCGGTAGTTCCCGGGTCCAGCCAAAGCCACCCGAGCCCACATAGGTGCCGTCATTATTCAAGCTGAGGAGGCCATTTTCTTCCAGGAAGTCCAGCATGTGCAGGTGGCCGTCGCGCAGGAAGGCCATTAGTTGATGCAGCTCTCGGGGGTAATCATACATGTCCCACATAATCTGCTCCAGGCCGCGCAGGTTTACCAGGGTCCAGGTCATACCTAGGGTCCACCACCACACGCCTTTAAGGCGAACCATCAGGATATCCCCGAAAACCTCTTTGGCCAGGTCAAATAACTTTTGAGTCCGCTCGTAATCGACCGTTATCTCGGGAAAGTGGAGTTTATCCATATCCTTAAAGTCCTTCAGGGGGGCTTCCCAGCGATAGGAACCTTCTGCTTCAACTTTGATCTTTTTTTCTTCCATACCCCAGCCGCTGTTATGGGCAACATAGGCCACATTGAAATAAGGTTCGATGACCCTATCGTCGCCCATGGATGCGCCCCAGAATATCTCCTTTCGCAACGTCATTTCCCATTTCTGGGCCAGTTCTCCTTGGCATTGCATCTGGTCATCTGTGATAATCTCATTCCAACCATTTTCCGGGTCGCAGAATATCACCGGCCGGGTGGGTTCCAGGGCATTGAGCTTATACCAGAGTTTTTTCTTCTCTTCCTCAACCGGACGCGCGGCCAGTTCGGCAACCTTGACAGCCAGATTCCTCAATATTTCCCTATCTTTTTTACTGATATTGATATCGACCAGATTCCACATATCGGTACAGAGGGCAACCGCGGATTGGTCTTGCGGCATAACATATTACCTCCTGGAAGTTAAAGGGCCACTATCGGCCTTTTAGTAAAAATTTTAGCATGTAGCTACCTGAAAAAGGATTTTATTCCTATAAAAGTAGCCTGACAATCAATTCGGCCTTTACCTGCCTGCATACCGCGCGTAAACCTGGCGCTCGTAGACCGCATCCAGGCCCAGGGCCGTGTATACCGCCCGGTAGGCAGCCACGGCATCAGCCTTATTCTTGGCTTGCTGAAGTTCCTGATCGTCTATCCTGCCAGCCAGGTCATAGATGAATTCCCATTGCAGGATGCTGCGTTTAACGGCTTCGACGGGATCTTCGGTATAGGGGAAAAGATCAAAGCCGATGCGTTCGCCATTTTTACCGTAACCGGATCGTTGCAGCTCTTTGGCCAGATCAAGGGTCTCCATAAAAAAAGAGGCGCCGACCATATTATCATCGTCAAAACTGCCCCAGCCGGAATTGGCATGTTGGTGCCCCAGCAGCCCTTCCCCTGCCAGCAGGGCGGCATATTCACCCAGCGGCTCCCCGTTCATAATGAGATGCTGCCAGTCCATATTTATTTTGACATTATCGACATCGGTGCCCAGCTCTTTCAACTTTTTAATAACGAACATGGCTACGCCGATATCCCGCAGGAGGATACGCATGGCCGGCTCGCTGTTTTTGTGTTCTAGGATGAAGGTTACATTTAAAGTATTGGCGTACTCAACGCACTCCTGGATACCCTCAATAAACCATGCCCACATGCGGCTGTAATCGCGCTGGAAGGGATAGTTGTATCCTTCATTACCGGGCCAGTAGATATATTTAGCTCCCACCCGGGCGGCCAGTTCGATACCACGCTTCATGGAGGTCAAGGCTTCCCGGCGCCGTCCGGCGTCGGGGTTGATTAAAGCGCCCAATGCATAATGCGGGACCGGGACCAGCCCATAGCAGATGGTATATATATCGTGGTCCGGCCCCAGGATGTCCTGAATCCTGGTTACATTTTCTTCGTTGATTTCCCCGGGATAATGAAATTCATAGCCGTCGACCAGCGGACCCAGGCCCGCCAGGGCCTTTTGCACCCTTTCTTCCACAGGACAGCCACTAAGGTCCGGGTGGTAACCTCCGGGGACAAAACGCGTTATTGCCGGCCCAAAGGCCCAGATACCGACGCTTGTTTTAATTCTCTTATCAGGCACTTACAATTACCTCCATAAAAATCATCTATTTATACAATTGGCCAGGGATATCACCCTTTCCTGACAAAACTCCCCGCGCAGGATTTCTCCCTGGATTTTACCTTTGGCTATAACGATAATGCGATCACACATTCCAATTAGCTCCGGGAGTTCAGAAGATGCCATAACGACCGCTGTTCCCTGTTGGGCCAGGTCATTTATTATTTGGTAAACCTCTTGCTTAGATCCCACGTCAATACCGCGCGTTGGCTCATCCAGCAACAATATCCTGGGTGTAATAGCCAGCCATTTAGCCAGGACCACTTTTTGCTGATTACCTCCGCTTAAGGTTTGCACCTTGGTCCTATATGAGCTGGCCTTTATCCTTAACTTTTTTATAAAATCTGCGGCCATTTGCCTTTCATTGTTACCTTGAATTATGCCGCGCCTGCTTATCGTTTTTAAACTAGCCAGGCTGACGTTGGCTTTAATATCTAAGAGCCCGATAAAACCATCATAAAAGCGATCTTCGGTAACCAGGCCGATGCCGGCACTGATGGCATCACGGGGTTTATTAATCTCTACCTTTTCACCGCAAATCCATATTTCAGCCTGGTATCTCTGCTTACCAAAGATTGCGTTCACAATTTCGCTTTTTCCCGATCCTACCAGCCCGTAAATCCCTACTATTTCCCCTTCATTAACCGCAAATGATATACTCTCGATAATATTTTTGCCGGGTATATAGGGATGCCTGATAGTTAAATTATGCACCTGCAAAATTTCTTTTTTACCGCAAGATATCGATCGCAGAGGATATAATTCGCAAAGTTCCCTGCCTATCATTTCGTTAATAATCTTTTGCTGCTCTTTGATTTCTTTTACAACATGAGCGTTTATCAACTTCCCTTCCCGCAAAACACATATCCTGTCGGCATTAGCAAAGACTTCTTCCAGTTTGTGGGTTATCAAAATAACACTTATGCCCTTTTCTTTAAGCCCTTTGATGATTTCAAAAAGATTTTTAGACTCGTTTTCTGTAAGGGCTGAAGTGGGTTCATCTAAAACCAGTATGCGCGGGTCTTCACTTAAAGCCCGGGCTATAGCCACGATTTGCTGTTGACTGATATTCAGGTTGCGCAGAATCTCACCTGGGTTTAAATCAAAATCTAGTTTAGTTAATACCTCTCTGGCCCTTTTGTTTAAGTGTTGCCAGTTAATAATGCCCTTACCTGTTTCCCACTTTCCAAGGAAAATATTCTCTGCTACGGTAAGATCCAGGTGCATGCTAATCTCCTGGTAAATCATAGCGATACCGGCCTGTCTACTATCCCTGGGGCTGGCAAAATTGACCTTTTCATCATAGATATAAATATCACCTTTATACGTTCCCGAGGGATAAACGCCGCTTAAAATTTTCATTAAAGTCGATTTGCCGGCCCCATTCTCCCCTATAAGAGCTAGGATCTCGCCCTTATATAGGGTGATGTTAACATTATCTAAAGCCGTAACCCCGGGAAATGTTTTGCTAATATTTCTCATTTCAAGGGCGATATCAGGCATTGCAATCACTCCAATAGTTTTAAGCTGACAACTTCATTTTGCGGTATTGATCCAGGCCTACCGCCACCACAATTATTATGCCGACGACGATGTTTTGCCAGTACACGGAAACATTCATTAAGACCATACCATTGGTTATGACGGCCATTAAGGCGGCGCCTATCAAGGTCCCCAGGATAGACCCGGCACCACCGAACATACTTGTACCACCGATTATGACCGAAGCGATTACCGTCAATTCCCAACCGGTGCCGGCATTGGATTGCGCTGAACTTAACCTGGCAGCCATTAAAATACCAGTAATGCCACTCATTAAACCCGCGATGGAATAAGTTATCAACTTGATACGATCGACGTCTATACCGGAAGTCCTGGCTGTTTGCTCGTTTCCCCCTATAGCGTAAATGCTTCTTCCCAGGGTGGTGTAATTTAAAACCCAATGGGCAGCAATGGCAAATACTATCATGAAAAACACTACATAGGGTATACCCCCAAAAGAACCCTGACCCATCGCATTGAAAGCATCCGGAAAAGGATAAAGAGGCCGCCCTTTAGTTATTACCAGAACAATACCCCGGGCGACATAAAGCATGCCTAGAGTTGTAATAAGGGGGGGAATTTTAAATCTGGTAATAATAAAACCATTCAACCAACCCAGCAATAACCCTGACAGCATACCAAAGAAGAGAGCTAAGGTTATGGGCAGCTGATTTACTAACGCCAGTCCAGATATAACACCACCGACGGCTAAAATAGATCCTACCGATAAATCCAAACCGCCGCTGATAAGAACCAGGGTTTCGCCAACGCCGACAATCACCATAAAAGATATCGATCTTAAAATCTCAATCAAGTTACCGGCATTCCAAAAGGCAGAGTTGACAAAGCCTATAATCAGGCTTAAAAGAATCAAAGAGATAAAAATGCCGACTTCTTGAGCCTGGAAAAAAGAGCGGTTGAAAATTTTATTGGGCATATAATGACCTTCCTCTTTTAGCGTGCTAATTTATTATTTTGGGTAGGGGGCTTTTATTGGCAAAAGCCCCCCATTATTATCATCTAATTATTTGTTGTACGTATCGGCATTTTCCTTAGTGACAATGACAACGCCGGTATCGGTTATAGGTGGAACCTGCTTGCCTTCTTTGATATCCATTAAGAGTTTAACGCCCAAATAGCCCATTTGGTACGGTCTTTGTACCACCGTGGCATTGACGACGCCCTTTTTGATTAAATCAATGGTTTCCGGTAAATCGTCAAAACCAACCAGGGTAATTTTTCCCGTCTTGCCGCCTTCCTGTACCGCTTTGGCCGCGGCAACTACATCAGTAGCACTCACACCAAAGAAGGCGGTAATATCGGGATGGGCCTGGAGCATAGCCTTGGCTTTTTCAACGCCTTTCATTAAATCAGAATTAGACGGTTGAATATCGACTATCTGGATGTCTTGTCCACTAATAGCTTCTTTAAAGCCATCAATCCTTAAATTCAAATTGTCGGCATCTATCGCTCCCGTTATTATGCCGACCTTAGCCTTGCCATTGGTTAATTTCACCAGGGCTTTCCCTGCTTCCTTCCCGGCCGTTTTGTTGTCGGTACCGGCATAGGCTACTCGTTTGCTATTAGGGGCATCCGTATCGATTAATACTACCGGAATCCCGGCTTCTACTGCTTTATTAATCACCGGGGTAAAAGAAGTTGGATTGAGGGCCATGGTTATTATACCATCAGCCTTCTGAGCAATAGCCAGTTCAATTTGCCTGATTTGCTCATCGATATTGATTTCGTTCGGTCCAACATAACTGGTATTGACACCGAATTCTTTATTCGCCGCCTTCATACCATCCTCTACCATTTTCCAGTAAGGATGCCCGTAAAAAGGAGATACTAAGACAAATTTGTAAGTTTTCGCTGGGGGTTTTTGTTCTGCCGTTTGCGACTGATTTCCCTGTTGCTTTTGATCGGTTTGTCCTTTACCTGCACTGCAACCCGCTAGAAATACAAATAACAAAATTGATACTAGAAAAAGCAATAAACCCCTTTTTTTAATAGACATTTTTGTGTCCTCCTTTACAATTTCCTTTATTATTGTTGTAACTTCGAGTACATTGGCAACATTACCTGTAACGCTCAGCGAAAATTATTCCATTCCATACCACCTCCTGCGCTGGGGTTTATAGAGTATATATACCATTCTTTGATACACTCAAGAATCATATTAATGTTTATAACAGATAGTCGACATGGAATAATAAGAACCAAATATGTTATTCCTATGTCTTCTATACACACTTTATCCCGGTTAACTGATTTCAAAATGTACCTGGTTGCCACGCCTCAACGTCGCCCCGCATGATTCCCGGATCACCAGGCTGGTTTTAAACTCATTGACCGTCGGCTGCATCTCCTTATTCTCGATCTGCTGGATCAGAGTCCAGGCGGCCATAGAGCCGATTTCGTAACGGGGCTGGTGGATGGTGGTCAAAGGCGGCGTTACCAGGGCCGCCAGCTCGATGTCGTCGTAGCCTACCACCGCCAGGTCCCGGGGCACCTGCAGGCCCAGTTCCCGGGCGGCGTGGATGACGCCGTAGGCCATCAGGTCGTTGGCGGCAAAGACAGCCGTCGGCCGCTCCGGGACGGATAATATTTTTTTAGCCACCGGTATGGTCCCTTCAGTGGTAAAATTGCTGTAAACTACCATGTCTTCATTATAAGGTACCCCGGCTTCTTCCAGAGCCTGGCGGTAACCAGCCAGGCGTTCCTGGGACACTTGAGCGTTTTTATGTCCCGCTACATGGGCGACGCGACGATGACCCAGGCCCAGCAGGTGCCTGGTAGCCAGGTAACCCCCACCCTGGTTGTCGATGGAGAGCAGGTTGGTCTTCAAGTTGTCGATATGGTATTCTACCAGGACTAGGGGAAAGCCCTCTTCCACCATCTCCCGCAGGTAGTCTTCATTGCCGACGGTGTGGCCCATCATCAGCAGGCCGTCCACCCGGCCGCTGCGCAGGAAACTGACGTAGTTATGCTTGAGCTGCGGGTCCCAGCGCATACTGGCGTAGACGATGCCGTAGCCGAACTTGTGAGCGACATCCTCCACTCCCTGGATGATGCGGGAGAAGAAAGGGTCGGTGATATCGGATAGGATGACGCCGATGGTGTCGGTCTTCTGCTTGACCAGGCTGCGGGCCAGGGCGCTGGGCCGGTAGTTCAGGGTTTTAATGGCCTCCAGCACCCGCTGCCGGGTCTCTTCGTTGACGTCTTCTTTGCCGTTGAGAACCCTTGATACGGTGGTGCGTGATACCTTTGCTTTTCTGGCTACATCAGAGATATTGGGCAATTCCTGTTCACTCCGTTGTTCCGTTTAAATCATCACTGATATCCGGCCGGATGTCTATAAGGTTGGGGAATGCTTTAACAGTTATCAGGCTAAGCCGGTTAAATCGTGCATCGTTGTCCGCAAGAGGGGGTACAGGGATTTATAGACAGTGTAGAGACGTTCATAGGTTTTTGCCTCCGCCGCTACCGGTATGGCGCGGCTGGTCACCTTAATGGTAGCCCGGCAAGCTGCCTCCACCGAAGAATAGATCCCCGCCCCCACCCCGGCGAGAAGGGCGGCGCCGAAGGCCGGGCCGTCGGTGCTGTTCACTGTGGTCACCGGGTACTTGAAAACATTGGCCAGGATCTGCCGCCACAAGGGACTGCGGGCGCCGCCACCGGAAAGGCGAATTTCCGCTGTTTTTACCCCGGCCTGCTGGAGTAGCTCCAAGGAGTCCCGCAGGCCAAAGGCCACGCCTTCCAGGACGGCCCGCACCAGGTGCCCCTTATTGTGGCGCATGGTAAGGCCGATAAATCCGCCCCGTGCTGCCGGGTCGGGATAGGGCGTCCTTTCCCCCAAAAGATAAGGTAGGAACAGCAGCCCTTCCGCGCCCGGCCCCACGGCGGCCGCTCTGGCTGTGAGCAATTCATAGGGATCGGTGCCTGTGGCCGCAGCTTCCCTCATCTCCTCGTCCCCCAGCTGGTTGCGGAACCACTGTAGGGAGCCGCCGGCGGCCAGCATGACGCCCATCAGGTGCCACTTACCGGGGACGGCATGGCAGAAGGCGTGCAGGGTACTTCCCGGCTGGATAATTGGCCTGTTCGTCATAGCGAAGACGACGCCGGAGGTGCCCAGGGCGGCCGAGAGAATCCCTTCTTCTACAATCCCTGTACCGACAGCGCCGGCGGCCTGATCACCACCACCACCAACTACCGGCGTTCCCGCCATAAGGCCGGTGGCGGCCGCGGCTTCCGGATTTATGCACCCGGTTACCTCCGGGGACTCATATACGGGGGGCAACCATTCCCCGGAGATATCCAGGGCGGCCAGCATCTCCTCCGACCAGCGCCGGCGGGCCACATCCAGGAGCAGGGTGCCGGAGGCGTCAGAGACCTCGGTGGCCAGTACCTCTGTCAGGCGGAAACGAATGTAATCCTTGGGCAGCAGGATATGGCAGATCTGTTTATATACTTCCGCCTCGTGCTTCTTCAGCCAGACCAGCTTGGGTGCCGTAAAGCCGGGCAAGGCCGGGTTCCCCGTCCACTGGTAGAGCTTTTCTGCCCCTATTTTTTCATACATCCAGGTACACTCCGCCCCGGTGCGCTGGTCGCACCAGAGGATGGCCGGCCGTAAAACCCGGTAGCCGGCGTCCAGGACTACCGCCCCGTGCATCTGGCCCGACAGGCCTACCCCGGCGACCTCCCGGCCGTCCAGGCCGCTTTTGGCCCACAGGCCCTTTACCGCCGCTACCACGGCCTGCCACCACTGCTCCGGCTCCTGTTCGGCCCAGCCCGGCCGGGGCTGGCTCAAGGGGTATTCTACGTAGGAGGAAGCTACCACCCGGCCGCTTTCCTCCACTAGTACGGCCTTAGTGCCTGATGTCCCGATGTCGATCCCCAGTAAATACGGCATGATCTTTTTCCTTCCGTTAGGACTAATAGCAGGTTGCTCATCCAGGAATCCTTTTAGCTATTTGACGCCACGACGGTTACTGCGACCCTTACGGCCCCCGGCAAGCGACTGTTTAGTAATTAAAGAAGACGGTGTCTATAGGCTTTATCCCCGTAGACCCGACACCCCATTTTAGGGGCAACGTAGCGGGTCGGTCCGGGAGATCAAGTTATGCCCCGGGGAGGCTCAAAGGGCTTAAGATTTCTGTTTTCCTGGCCCGCGCCCGGATCAGAAGGGCCTCCAGGTAGCCGGCGTAATACTCGGGGTCCTGGCAGCAGGCGACAATCATTTCATGGTCCAGGTTGTTGATGCGGTCGTTCATAGCTCGGATGGCGTCCATACTATTGATTACCGCCCGTTCCACCGGCATCCGCTCGGGATTGATGTCCAGGCCGAACCACCCCTGATAGCCATGCATCTTCAGGACGTAAAGGGCGGCCTCGGCCTGTTCCGGGGCTATCACTCCCACATTCAGGTCCTGATCGTAATTGCCCAGGGGCTGGCTGTTCCAGTGGGTATGCACCAGGCGGCCGTACTCCAGGGGTAGGCTCAGGGCATAAGGCAGGTCCTCATAGCCCATGATGACGTGGCCGACTTCCGGGTTCAGGCCCATTAGGGTATAGCCTTGAGCCAAAAGCTCCCGGTTCTCCTTATGCTGCAGCAGGCCTTCCACCTTCTCCGCCAGCAGGATACCCTCGGCGGTAGTACCGTAGATTATCCTGCCCCGGGGTTCATAGGGCTTGGGCTCCATGGCCACCCGCACTCCCGGTACGGCGTCCATGGCTTCGGCCAGGCCGGCTGCAAAGCGACGGCGCATCTCGCCGAAATCGATACCGAAGGGATTCTCATAGCCGTCAATACCCGGCCAGATAACCATGAAGTCGGTGCCCAGTTCTTTATTAATCTGGAGGGTCTCTTTAACGCGCTGGATGGCCGACTGCCTGGCAGCCGCAAGGGGTGAAGATAAAGAACCATAGCAGTACTGCTCTTCATAGAAAAGATTGGGAACAACAGTGACTACCTTCATACCGGTATCCCGGCAGAAATCCTGATAAAGGGGCAGGTTATGTTCGTTGATCTCATTGGGGTAATGGGCTTCAATGCCTTCCAACCCGTATTTTTTTAGAGCGGCGTATTTCTCCAGGCGTTCCGCAATAGCCAATTCCCTGCCGTAGCGGGTATGAAAGCGGCTGCCGCTGCCGGAAAAAAACCAGATGCCCGCCGAGAAACGGAGGTTGAGTTCAAAGTTCTGCAGGTGGCGGACCAATTCTTCCGGCGAACGCTTGGCGGTCTGGCAACTTAAATCCTGCACAGTTTCTCCCTCTTTTCTATCTCGAAGGTCGCAATTTGTTGGAAACGGTTTTGGAAATGAAACCGTTTCATGGCCGGGACATTGTTGATTTGTAAGGACTTTATTTATCGAAATCGGTTCCAGCACGCTTATATATTTCGCCACCTTCAGTTAAAATCCTGCTGGCATCTTAATATTTTTTTTAAAAATTTTTTGCCACGGTCATAACCATAATAAACGGCCGCCCGCGGGCGGTCGTTATGCATCGCTCAAGCCTCTACCACTTTCTCCACCTCAGACGCCTCGATAAATCTGCCTACAGCCGCCAGGGCGGTGGCGTTGACCAGCCCGCCCCCCTGTTCTCCGGGGGAAAGATTAGGTAGCTTGGTGGCCGTCCGGTAAATAATGCGGCCGACCTGACGGCCGGAAAGGCGGCCGTCCTGGGCGAGAATTAAGGCCGCCACCCCGGTGGCGTGGGGACAGGCCATGGAGGTGCCGCTCATGGTCCGGTATTTACCCCCCGGGTAGGTAGAGAGGATATCTACCCCGGGAGCAGCTACCGTTACCTCCGGTCCCCGGCTGCTGAAGCTGGCCAGGTTATCCTGTTGATCAATGGCGGAAACAGCGATTACCCCAGGGTAGCGGGCCGGGTACATGACGCTGTTGTCTTGGCCCTCGTTACCGGCTGCCGCCACCAGGACCATTCCCGCCTGGACGCACTTGCCCACGGCCTCTTCCAGGGCCTTGCTGGGGCGGGTCGTGCCGAAACTCATGTTAACTACCTGCATCTTGTTCTGCAGTGCCCAGTCAAGGCCGGCGACGATATCGGAGATATAACCGTTACCCATGCGATTGAAGATCTTTACCCCGTAGATTTCGGCCTGGGGCGCAACCCCCACCACCCCGAAATCGTTATTTAAAGCGGCGATAGTCCCGGCTACGTGGGTGCCGTGACCGCTGCCGTCCCCCGCCGGCCAGCCAGGAAATTTAATGTTTTTTCTACCCCGGACGTTGGTCGCCAGATCAGGGTGGCCGGCATCGAGGCCGGTATCCAGGACCGCCACTTTTACCTTCTCCCCGGTGGCCGCCTGCCAAGCTTTAGGGGCGCCGATACGTTCAACACCCCAGGGAGTCGTCTGTTGACCTTGCTTGATCCTGGTAGCCGGTAAGGCCACCGTCCGGACCTGGAAATCATCCTCAATCAAGCGAATGCCTGGGTTTAAACTCAGCTCCTCCATTACCTTGCTTTCTTCTGGCAATCTGGCTACCAGGGCGTGTACGAGGGGCAATTCCCGCACTATCCTGCCGCCCTTTTTCTGCAGTACAGCATGGCAGTCAGACAGGGGGTTGCCCTGATGGAACATGACAATCTTCCGGACGTCTTTCCTTCCCGCGCCGGCTCGGGCTACAGTGACGCCGGCCGCCGTCATTACCCCGGCATAATACGCCAGTAAAACAGGCCACACAGGCAATCCCTCCATACATAAAATATCAGCCTGCGCCCTGGCTAAGCAGGTGTTACAGCGCCAAAGGGCCGATATTACTATGTTGCATCCTATGCCGGACTACTCCAGGGGGTACCCATCCTACTAACAAAAATTTTCCTTTACCTTTTTAACCACTCCTCTCCTGCCTGCATATGCTAAGTCTAGAAAGGGTTCCCCCCGGCAGAAAGGAGGAAATTTAAATGACGCAGGAGTTCTTCTGGTGGTTTATCATCATTCTCATCCCCCTTATTATCATCATCCCCTTCTTCTTCCTGTTCTTCCTGTTCCCGTTAAATTCTAAGTAGGAGGGATTCTTAGTGGGCAGCCAGGGATTCAGCTTTTGGTGGATATTCATTCTCCTTATCCCGATTATCATCATCCCCTTCTTCTTCCTGTTCTTCCTCTTCCCCCTCAATGCCGCCAACGCTTGAGCGGGAAAAACCCCGGCCCCGCCGGGGTTTTCATATAAAGGCCCCGGGTCCTTGGACCCGGGGCCAGGTTTATAAAATAATTTTTTAGAGCCGACAGGATTTTTTTAACGAACCGCGAATATCTATTTATAGACACATTTTAGTCATGTCTATAATAGGTGGTCTTACTATATGTCAGTTAACGAAAAAAAACACGAACGCATTTTTACCGTAGCCGTAGTAGGGCCGGAAGATTTAGTCGCCAAAACCTTGCGTTTAAATAACCGCTTTCCCGCTTTAAAGCTCCAGGGCTGCCCCTACGCCGAGGAAGCCGAAGTGGCCAACCTGGTACGTTCTCTCCACCACCAGGTAGATATCATTCTTTTTACGGGGCAGGTCGCCTACCAGCGGGCAGCTATGGAAATAACCTCCGATACCCCCATGTTATATGTTCCCTATACGATTTCCTGGCTCTACCCTTCCCTTTTCCGGCTAAAAGAAAGGGCCGATCTGACGACCCTGACCATTGATTCTTTTCCCAGAACGGTTATCGATGAAGCCTATACCGCCCTGGGACTAGATGCCGATAATATTTATGCTCAGGAAGAGCAAGCCCTGGGCGGCAAAAATATTATTCTTAATTTCCACCGTAATTACTATCTCAAAGGGCTATCTTCAGGGGCAATTACTTGCTGGCGTTCCATTTATAAAGAACTGGTAAACCTGGGCATTCCTTGTGACTTGAGCTTGCCAACTGAGGGTCCCATTATTGAAACCCTGGACAAAGCCTTTTTAATCGGTGAGAGCGTCCGCAACAAGGAAAGCCAGGTGGTGGTGGGGTTAATAGAGATAAATAACTCGGCATTAGTCACCAGTGAATATGACCTCCAGCGTCTGCAGGTGGAAATTTATGCCACCATTTTGGATTATGTTAAGGAAATCGATGGTTATCTTATTGCTACCGGTATCAACAGCTATTTGTTTTTTACTACCCGGGGACTCTTTGAGCGCTCTACTGACTGGGGTACCAGCATGCCCCTGCTGAATTTAGTTAAAGAGAGGTTTAAATTACCTATCCAGGTTGGCGTGGGTTTCGGCTTGACGGCTCAGCAGGCCGGGACCCATGCCCGCGTTGCCTTAAATAAAACCAAGGAAAACGGTGATAATTGCTGTTTTGTGCTCATGGAAGATAAACGCCTCCTGGGCCCCCTGGGCTGCGCCAGACCCATTCAATATGAACTGGCAACTACAGACCAGGAAGTCTTAGAACAGGCGGAAGCCGCTGGTATATCGTCGATCTCTTTAAAAAGGGTCGCCGCCTGTATGTCCTCCCTGGGCAAGGAAACCTTTTCCGCCAATGATCTCGCCCCGGTTCTCGGTGTCTCTTTACGTAGCACCCACCGTCTTTTAAACCAGCTTGCCGGGATAGGTTATGTCCAGGTGGTGGGCGAAGAGAAATTAGCCAGTAAAGGGCGGCCGCGCCAGCTCTACAAGCTGTCGCTTTAAAAAAGATCCCAGGGGAGAAGGTGGTTATTAGCGCGAGGAACTTCAATAATAGCTTTATTACCTTCAGTTTAAAAAACATGGCAAAGGAGGATTTTTCAATGACAACCGGTAAGGAAATCTGGGCCCTCGAAGAGGGAGAAAAACGGCGGAGCAGCATTACCCACATTGTTATTACTGCCTTACTCATTGGTATCGGTGCCGTTGTAGGTGCCTTTGGCAGCTTCAGTTTCCCCCTGGGTTTCGGGGTCAACTTCTTCTGGCCGGCCATAGCGGTGCAAAACGTCGGCGGTATATGGTTTGGTGGTTGGGGAGTTTTGGCTGGGGCTCTCTTTCCTTTGATCTCCAACGGCATTACTGGGACCCCGATCTATGTTTCTTTAGCTTATATCCCGGGTAATGCCTTTCAGGCCTTTATTCCCGCCCTGGCTTTCCGGTTTTTCAAGGCTGACCCCGCCCTCAAAAGTAGCCGGGATTATATTATCCTGATCCTATCGATAGCGATTGGGAGCGCCATCGGTGCCATTTGGGGACCCATGGTAGTCTTACGTTCCTTTGGTTTATTGACGGCTTCTTCGTTACCATTGTTCATCTTTGGCTGGTTTGCCGGTAATACTATTCCCGGTATTATCTTCGGTATCATTCTCCTAAAGGCCCTTTCGGCGGTAGTAGTCCGCAGCAGTTCCTTTGTTAAGGGTTGGTGGGCTTAAACTGGATTTGCTTTCCTGGGAGGAGGTCTTCTCCTCCCAGGCCCAATTTTCTACTAGGAGAATCTGGCTATGAAGAAAACATTATTGGGTTATATACCTGAAGAATCACCCGTGTATCAGCTTCACCCCTTAACCCGAGTCATGTTTCTATTGATTGTAAGTATCTACCCGATGCTGGTAGCTGCCCCGGAATGGAATCTGGCCTTGACTATTTTTATCCTGGGGTTGCTGGTATACGCCCGGGTACGCATGGACACCATCAAAAACTATATACCCATCATGGGTTCCATGGGATTTATCATCCTTATCTCCTATACGATCTTCGGCGGTTATGAGCCGTCCTATATCCCCATCGGCCATCTGGGTCGCCTGACCATCTACTTTCAGCCCATCCGCTGGGCCATCGTCACCTATATGCGCCTGATCCCCATGATCTTTGTCGTCATTTTTTTCTTTTCAACTTCGCGCGAGCGGGATCTCATCGTGGCTTTACGCACCCTGAGAGTCCCCTTCGCCATAACCTACCTGGTGGGCATGGGCTTACGGTCGGTCGGCATGGTTATGGAAGATTTTCAGATTGTCCGGGAAGCGGAAAAAGCCCGCGGCTTTGACACCAGGGGGAAGTCATTATTCTACAAACTGCGGCAGTTTATCATGTATATAGTACCCCTCTTCGGTCTGGCCTTGCGCCGGTCGGAAGAATTCAGTAATGCCCTGACCGCCAGGGCCTATACCTTCCGCGGCCTTTTTAACCGGCAAAAAAGAGCCGACTATGTTCTGTCCCACTATCACCTGGCTTTTATCGACTACCTGCTTAATATCGCTTTAATTATAGCCTTGATAGCCCTGGTAATTTTACGCTATCATTACGGTTTTATGGGCGTGGAAAGTACGGTTATCAACAAACTCGTTCTCCGATAGAAAGGTGGGAACATTAGAAGATTATGGAAGTTATCAAGATTGAGGATTTACGCTGGAAATACAGTGAAGCCAGGGATTATACCCTGAAGGGGGTTAACCTTTCCCTCGAGGAAGGCCGTTTCTTAGGTATCGTCGGCCCCAATGGGGCGGGAAAGACTACCCTGGTCTATACCCTCAATGGGTTAATTCCGTACCGCTATAATGGCATCAAAAAGGGCCGGGTATTTATCTATGGCCACGATACCGAGGCTACCCCGGTAGAGAAATTGACGCCCTGGGTGGGACTGGTTTTTTCCGATCCGGAAGCCCAATTTACCTCCATGACCGTTGAAGACGAGCTGGTTTTCGGTATGGAAAATATTGGCCTGGGCCGGCAAGAGATTGCCGCCCGCCTGGAGTGGGTTACCGAATTGACCAATACCGCCTCCTTGCTCGAGAAGCCTCCTTATGAATTATCCGGTGGCCAAAAACAACGGGTAGCCATAGCCTCGGTACTGGCAATGAAACCCAAGCTTTTAATCATGGATGAACCGACCTCGATGCTCGATCCCATCGGTCGCGAGACTATCTTTGAAGTAATCGCCCGTTTAAAACAGGAAGAAGGAATTTCTATTATTGATTCTGGTGCAAGAACCCCAAAATAACTAACTCATGCCAGGTACGCAATCGCTCTTTGACATCAAAAATGGCATT
>NZ_JAXGFQ010000013.1:0-102506 GCF_051020825.1 Moorella naiadis (nom. illeg.) | reverse complement strand
ATGCCATTTTTGATGTCAAAGAGCGATTGCGTACCTGGCATGAGTTAGTTATTTTGGGGTTCTTGCACCAGAATCATTATATATATTACAACACAGCCACGTTTATTATAGCATCTGCGGGGATAGAAAACCTTAAAATTTACTAAGAATCAACCAGAATTGCCATAACTATTGTATTATAACGTTTTCTGGCCATAATCCGGGAGAGCCTCCTTATGTGCCCGCAGCTTAGGCCAGGGAAAATTGTACCTCAAGTTACCAGCCTCGCCGATGATAAAGCGGGTGTAACGGTTACTCCCCAGCAGGGCGCTGATGGCCCCCGAGATGATAATGGCAGCCGCAGGTTCCAGAATGACCAGCAGGAAACCGGGCAGGCGCAGGTACTGCCAGAAATAGCTGTTGATGATAAAGAGGATCGCCGGGTGAAGGAGGTAAATCCCTAGGGAATTAGCCGCTAGGGGGGCAACCAACCAGCGCAGGTAACCATGGCGTTCCAGGTCAAAGGCTAATTGGAACCCGTAGGCGATGACGGCTAGGCTGTACAGGTAGATGCTGGGTTTAAACACGCTGATGGTTAGGGCCCAGGCCTGGCCCTGGTAACGGTAGCGATAAAAATACTGGCCGGTTACCAGGCTGGTGGCCAAAACTAAGAGGACCAGGACAGCTTCCCGGTGGCTTTGCAGCCATTGCCGCCAGGCTTCCAGGTGCAGGCCGGCCAGGGCCCCCAGAAGGTAGTAGGGAAAATAAGAAAAGAGCAGGCGGTCTTTATAAAGCAAGAACCAACCGGTAATCCCGGCCAGGGGCGTACCGGTCACGGCGGCCATAACCAGATCCTGCCGGACTTCGAACAGGTAGTAATAGAGAGCATAGAGGACCAGGCCCAGCCCGGTAATGATTTCTGCCGTTATAGCCGGCCGTCGGGGTTGAAAGCGGGCGACCAGCCAGGGAAAAAACAGGTAGAACTGGATGGCTACCAAAATATAATAGAGATGGCTGTAGCCGTTGCCGTTGAGGACGTTGTGCCACCATAAAACGATAAAGCCGCCCAGACCGGACCAGGTGATCATGTGGGACGAGTGTTGCATAAGCAGGTAGACAGCCGTCCAGATGATATAAGGTATGACGAGATTTTGCAGGCGGCGGGTGAAGAAGCGCTTGATATTTACCTGACGGCCGCTGTAATTATAAAAGAGGACCAGGCCGGTGATAAACATGAAGACCTGGCGGCCGAAGCGCATCAGGTTAATGCCCAGCTCCTGGATAATCCGGCTGTAGAGGCTGCCCACCGGCATCAGCAGGTAGAACCCCCAGGCGTGGATGAAAACAATGGTTATCAGGCCGAAAACCCGCAGGTAATCAACCTCGCCGATATGTGGTTTCCCCATCAGCCTTCAACTCCTTCCGCCAATTATTATAGCGATTGGCCGGCAGGGAAACCTGAAAATAAATTAAGATTTAAGCCCCTCTTTTGTTAAGTTACAATCCGCGGGTACAGCCTGGCGGCGATAACCCGAATGATCACTGTAACCCCCAGGAGGACTAACCAGTCGTGGTCCGCCCGGGGCATGTCCTTACCAGCAGGTAACCCCGCAGAATACCAACAGCCACAGGGCCGGCTGGACCGCCCGGGTAAAAAGTTCGGCGGGATCATGGCGCAGCTTGCGGCTCTCCATTTCTGCCACCACCAGGGAGGCCGCCAGGTAAGCGCTGAACTTCCCTTTCGGGACCGGGGGTTCCGGCCCGGCCAGAGTAGCGACACTTTTATTTTGTGAGTACTGGCAGGTGGAACACCCGGGATATAACGGGTAGGCGCTCGCCCTTGAGTACAAGAATCTTCCAGGGTTATTTAACTCCAGTATAGGGGGATCAAACAGGGGGCCCCAAATATCACCCTCAAACTTTATTAGTACCTGACGAATATATTTACTAGTTCGTCCACTTTTATAAGTACTACTAAACAGGGTGGTAATTGCTGTGCGTAAGACGGCCCTCTCTCTACTATTAATAATAACCCTTTTCCTAACACCAGCCCCACCTATTTATGCCGCAGGAGGTACTTACGCTTCATTTACCATTGATCAGTATAACTATACGGTGAATGGCCTGGAAATACCCGCCGACGCCGCGCCACTGCTCTTAAACAACCGGGCTTATGTTCCCATTCGTTACCTGGCCAGGGCCCTGGGTGTTGCCACGGACAACATCTTCTGGAACGAAGCTACCGGGACAGTTACTTTGGTGAAAGTAGTCGGGTCCAGGGCAATATACATCAACCTGGCCCTCAACAACCAGGCCTTAACGGTAATCAACCAGGATGAGGGCCATGATGTCCAGGTCGTGGTTGCTAAAACGGTGCCCATGGATGTGGCTCCTGTATTAATAAAAGGGCGCGTTTATCTGCCGGCCCGCTATGTGGCAGAGGCCCTGGGGTATACAGTCAGCTGGGATGAACAGAAGCAGGCGGTCTATATTACTTCTAGCGCCAGCGAGGATGAGGGGCAGAATACAGCCCCGCAGGTCCCTCTCGACCAGGGGTTAAAGAAGGATTTTCAGTGGGTTTATGACAAACAAAAATATCAATGGCAGATCAGTGAACCCTCGTTTCTAGTTGCTTATAACCAGCGCCTGGAAAAAACTCTAGCCGACTGGAATAACCTTGATTTTTACGGCCAGACCATGGCCCGCCAGGGTCTGCCTGCCGAAGGGAACGAATTCTTAGATGCCGTTTTTAACGCTTCAGAGGGCGATTTTCGGCCCTGGGTCGAAGAAAAAATAAACCTGGATTACACGGGGGCATTGGCCGGGGAATTGGACCGGAAGGCCAGGACGGAGGGCTACGACCGTTTTCAAAAGGCGGAATTTATCTTGAGCTTTGTCCAATCTTTGCCCTACGTCTATACCCCCTTGCCCCGCCTAGCTGCCGAAACACTTTTTAACGGCGGTGATTGTAAAAGTAAATCCATCCTTCTGGCTTCCCTCCTGCACCACCTCGGCTATCAGGTAATCTTGCTGGAGTTCCCGCCCGAGGAGTTTGCCAACAGTATCGGGCATGAAGCTGTAGCCGTTGCCTTCAACAAAGATGAGCTGCCGGCGGACAGGAACCTTTTTAGTTTTGATTACAACGGCCAGCGGTACTATTATGCGGAGACTACGGCTGCCGGTTGGGAGCTGGGGGCAATGCCCGAACTGTTGCGAAATAAAAAGGCCACCCTTTTCCCCCTGGAATTTTAGCCTGAACTTGTGGACAGGGTGGGGAAGGGCGATGGGTTTTCACTGGAGGAAGGAAGACTTATAAGTTCGGCCGGTCGCAGTTTAAGGTCAGGTAGCGGCCGGCCGCTTTTAATCTAGTTGACTGCCAGTTCCCTGCGGGTTGCCATACCCTGGCCGGCCGGGGCCGGTTCAATATCCAGGGCCGCCAGGCTGGTATCAGAGTAGGCGCTCTCACCGTGCTGGGTGAGATCGAGGCCGGCTTCTTCCTCTGCGGCTGTTACCCGTAAAGGTGTCAGCAGGCTAATGGCCTTTAGAATGCCATAAGTTACAACGGCAGTAAAGGCCCAGGCCGCTACGACACCCAGGACCTGGACTGCCAGCTGGCGGGGATTACCGTAAAGCAGGCCGCTGGCGCCGGCAGAGTTAACGGCCGTGGTAGCAAAGATACCAGTGGCGATGGCCCCCCAGGTGCCGCCGACACCATGGCAGCCAAAGGCGTCCAGGGAATCATCATACCCCAGTTTAGCCTTGGCCACAGAGACCGACAGACAGCAAAGGGCACCACCGATGCTGCCAATGACCAGGGCCGCCAGGGGGGTGACAAAACCCGCCGCCGGGGTAATGGCCACCAGGCCGGCCACGGCACCGCTGGCCGCCCCCAGGGCCGTGGGCTTGCCATGGCGAAGCCATTCCACCGCCAACCATCCCAGGGTGGCGGCCCCGGCGGCCGTATTGGTGGTGACGAAGGCGTTGCCGGCCAGGCCGTTGGCCCCCAAGGCACTACCGGCATTAAAACCGAACCAGCCGAACCATAACAGGGCCGCTCCCAGGACAGTCATGGGGAGGTTATGGGGCGGCAGGGGCCGGCGCCTGTAATCCCGCCGGCGTCCTAGGACCAGGGCGCAAACCAATCCGGCCACCCCGGCGCTGATATGCACTACAGTACCCCCGGCAAAATCCAAGGCACCCAGCTCCCGCAACCAGCCACCCGTGCCCCAGACCCAGTGGGCCAGGGGATCATAGACCAGGGTCGCCCAGGCGACAATGAAAAACAAAAAGGCCGGAAAACGCATCCGCTCGGCAAAGGATCCAGTAATCAGGGCCGGGGTAATAATGGCAAACATGAGCTGGAACATGGCAAAGACCTGGTGGGGGATGGTGGCGGCATAAGCGGCGTTGGGTTCCAGACCCACACCCCGGAAACCCAGCCAGCTTAAATCGCCGATCAGGTGGCCGTGATCAGGGCCAAAGGCCAGGGAGTAACCCCACAGGACCCACTGGACGGAAATCAGGGCTACGATGACCAGGCATTGCACGATTATACTCAGGACATTCTTCTGGCGGACCATACCGCCATAAAAGAGGGCCAGGCCGGGGGTCATGAGCATCACCAGGGCGCTGGCCACCAGGATGAAGGCCGTGTCGCCGGCATCCACCGTAGCCGGGGTGGCCGCTGCCGCCGGCCGCGCCAGGACGGCTCCCAGCAGTAAGAATAATACCAGTAGTAAACCAACCCGGGTATAGCCAGGTAAGGTAAGGGGTTGGCAGCAAGAAAAGGGCACAGCCTGTTCAACATCCCTTTTATTCTCCTCCGGTGTCAACCTGGCGACATGAACGTCCAACCGTTTACGCTTCATTGCCTTGCATACCTCCTTTGGTCGAAATAAAAGAAGACACCTGGAGATACATATCTCCGGTGCCTTCTTTGGCGACCCAAAGGTTACATCCTCGCAACCCCGGATCAAGTTTATTGTAATTACTATTCTATCCCAGGATCCATGCAACCGTCAAGGAGTTTTAGAATGGTGGCATATTATCTTTGACGGTCCCGGCCACACAAAGTAAAATAGGCATATAACTTACCTGCAATGATGGAGGGTGGGAATTATGTATAAAATTGAAGCCATCATCCGGCCAGAAAAGTTTGAAAGCGTCAAGGAGGCCCTGGGTCGCTTCGGCATTCACGGCCTGACCGTCACCCACGTCGTCGGTTGCGGCCAGCAAAAGGGTAAAACCGAGGTTTACCGTGGCGCCACCTATAACATTGACCTGTTGCCCAAGGTCAAGGTGGAAATCGTCCTGGAAGACCGGTATATCGACGATGTCGTGGCGATCGTTACCAGCCAGGCCCGTACCGGCAATATCGGCGACGGTAAGATTTTTATTTACCGGCTGGAAGACGCCGTCCGGATTCGTACCGGCGAACGGGGTGCGGCGGCGATCTAAGGGGGACCGGCCCTAGGCCCCCAGGCGGATGAGGCTTAATTTTTCCCGCTGATCCTCACGGCCGGCCGAGGAAAGGCGCAGGTTGGCCCACTTGCCGCAGCGGCTGCCCCAGCGACCGACGATCTCGCCGCAGATGTAGAGTTCGCTGATCTCGCAGCTGTTGGCGCAGTCGTTGCAAATGAAGCTACGGGGCGCGCACTGGAAAGAAGCGATGGCCTTGATTCCCCGGAAGGTGCTGGGTTTCTTTGTTTTGTGCCATCGCTCCCGGGCCAGGAGGGCCGCACCCATGGCTCCCATAACGCGATAGTAAGGGGGCACGATGATGGGGAGATGCAGCAGGGTTTCGAAGGCGGCCCGCAGGCCCACGTTAGCCGCCACGCCGCCCTGGAAGAGGACTACCGGCCGGATTTCCTTCCCCCGGGCGACGTTGGTTAGGTAGTTGCGGGCCAGGGCCAGGCAGAGGCCGGCAATTAAATCCTCTTTACTGTAACCCATCTGCTGTTTGCTGATCAGATCGGATTCGGCAAAGACGCCGCAGCGCCCGGCAATACGCACCGGGCTTTGCGAGCGCAGGGCCAGTTCGCCGAATTGTTCAATGGGCACATTGAGGCGGCTGGCCTGGTGGTCCAGAAAGGAGCCGGTACCGGCGGCGCAGACGCTGTTCATATTAAAGCCGTTGGAGACGCCGTTCTTCAGGAAGATAATTTTCGAGTCCTGCCCGCCGATGTCGATGACCGTCTGCACATTGGGATGGATCTCCCGGGCGGCTACGGCGTGGGCGGTAATCTCGTTTTTGACTGTGTCGGCCCCCACCATGGCGGCCGCCAGGTGGCGGCCCGAACCGGTGCTGCCTACGGCCAGGACCTGTAAATCCGGCAAATCTTTCTCCAGTTGCTGAAAGCCCTCCTGCAGGGCCTCGATGGGGTTGCCGTGGGTGCGCAGGTAGGTTTCAAAGAGCATCCTTTTCTCCGGGTCCAGGGCGACAATCTTGGCGCTGACGCTGCCGACATCAATACCCAGGAAGCAATCCATAACCTTCACCCCCAGAAATGGCCATTTTTTCCCGCCGTTCCGCCAGTACTTCCAGGAAGGCCTCCAGGCGCGTTTCCCAGCCGGCGGTGCCGCTCTGCTCATTGACAATCAGGGAAAGGAAGGGGATATCCAGCTTTTCACTTAAGGGTACCAGGATATTCTGGGCCACGATCTCCGGCATACAGGTGAAGGGCAATAGCTGGATGACCCCGTCATACCCCTCCCGGGCGGCCAGGACCGTCTCGCCGACACTCTCCTGGCCGTGGCCCCCCACGCAGACGTTGAGGTAGGGGGCCGCCGCCGCCAGCACCGCCCGGTAGCGTTCTACTTCTTGACGCCGGTGCAGGACATTGAGATTAAACCACTGGCTGGCCGAGGTCTCCCGTACCACCTCCACCCGGGGTTCCGGGCGGGAGGCCAGGAAGCGCTCAATCTCCTGGTTGACGAACTCCTCCAGGACGGTATAGATCTCCCCCACGATTTTCACCCGTAGGGGCTGGCTGTCCTCCTCGGGGATAGCCCGGAGGGCCGCGGTGAATCCCTGATAGAGGCCCTGCACCTGACTGGCTCCGTTGGCCCTTTTTACCTGCCGGACAAAATCCTGCCAGAGTTTATCCGCGGCGCCGTGCCGGCTTTCATAGGCGCGTTTGCGTCGGACCAGGGCTTCGGCCTGATCGAGGACCATCATTTTTTGGTATCCGCGGTAGATCCCCCGGATGATCCGCCACAGCGGGGCATTGGCGGTGATCTCCGCCAGGGCCCGGCGGAAGGCGGGCCAGCGTTGCCGCAGGGGCAGGGGCGAGTCGATAATCACCAGGCGGAAATCAAGGCCCAGGCGTTTTAATAAGAGCTCCTGGATCTGGGCGTACCAACCCAGGCGGCAACGGCCCTTGCCGCCCACCATGACGATGGTGTTGGCTCCCTGCTTTAGCAGCTCCCGGATCTGGCCCAGGGTGGTAACCAGGGGGTAACAGATAAACTCCGGCGCCAGCTCCTTGCCCAGTTCCACCGTGTGCTTGGTTACCGGCGGTGTCGGGATCATCTTCACCCGGCATTCCCGGAGCACTGTCGTCAGGGCTACGTCCAGGAGGCCCATGCCCGGGGCACCGACCCGTAGCGCCTGCCGGCGCGGTGGTGGGGTGGTGCTGCCCTTCACCGGGGATCGGCCCCTTTGGCGGCCGCCGCTGGTATCGACGAAGGCTTCCAGGCGGGTTACCAGGCCGGCCTCACCGGTATGCTCGTCCACCGTCAATAAAAGGAAAGGGATATCATAACGCTCGGCCTCGGTCGCCAGGAAGGTTTCGATTACCGACGCCGGGCCACACTCAAAGGCCTCCACCAGCACCATTTTCGTGATTTTACCCTGGTGCAGGAGGGAGAGGCCGGCCCCCAGGATGCGGGCTTCATAGGCCCAGAGCCTGTTTCCTTCATAGATGGCGGCCACTTCGGGCCAATAGTCTGCGGCCGGGATCATCTCCGGGGTGATGACCCGGGCGTATTCGGCCAGGCGCTCGACGACCCGGTGGCCGACCCGGTCGTACAGGAGGTAGGGATGGCCCAGGACAGCGATAACCTCCTGGCGGTCATACTCGGCCGCCGGGTCCAAGTGCTGCCGGTGGGGCTTTTCCTGGCTGCAGAGGCGGTGGTAGACCTCCGGGATGGTCAACCCCCGGTGGGCCAATTCTTCGGCAGCAGCCTGGGCCGCGAAACCGGCCTGGATGGCCCGCTCGGCATCTGCCGGTCCAACATCCAGGCGGGCGGCCACCTCCCGGAGGTTGTCCTGCCAGCGACCCGGCTTTTCGCGCTCGTTCCACTCCGGGGCCAGCACCTGTTCAGCCTCCAGGTCTAGGCCGTTACGGATCATGGCCGCAGCACCGATAAGCTTGGGACAACAGTAGTTGTCCCTGTCGACGCTGGACAGGGCCGGGACGAAAAGGCAATCGACCCCGCTATTCACCAGCCTTTGCGCATGGGCATAGAAGAGCTTGACGGAGACGCAGGGCTCGTCGGTGGGGCAGGAGCTCATCGCTGCCATGGTTAGGGCATCCGTCGGTGGTGATACCACGACCTCCACCCCCAGGGCCTGCAGGAAAGCTTGCATGAAGGGGAAAAGATAATAGTAAGCTAGTCCCCGCGGAATACCAACTCGATACGACAAGAGTCGTCACCCCTTGTTAGACCCCATTATACTCCTGATATTTTGGCTTGTTAAGTAAATAGCTGTCTTTATTGCCTGCAACTGGTAAACAAGTTGTGTATACATCGGTCCCTTTTTCCGCTGGAGGGACCATCAAGGAGATTAAATAAAGCCCGGTAAAGGAGGGCCTGCTGGCACCGGCCATACCAGATTGCGGTTAATGATTAATCGCGGCCGGTGTGCTATACTTTGAGTATAGTAAGGAGGAGGAGGGCGCGGTTATGACCTGGTCCATGGCCCTAGATCTAGCCGAAAGACTGAGTATGGTAGCCACTGCGGCTTTTATCCTATCCCGGACACCGACCTTGGGTCGTATTTTGTCCCGCCAGCTGACTACCAAGGACAGGATGCTGCTAATCCTGGTTCTGGGGACCATGGGTATCATGGGTACTTACGCCGGTATCCCCATCCACGGTGCCCTGGCCAACTCCCGGGTAGTGGGAATTATGGTGGCGGGCTTACTGGGCGGTCCCCTGGTAGGGACGGGAGCCGGTCTCATTGCTGGTATCCACCGCTATTATATTGGTGGTTTTACGGCCTTCTCCTGTGGCCTGGCGGCGGTGGCCGAGGGTACCCTGGGGGGGCTCATTCAGCGTTATTACCGGCGTTCACCCGTATCCTGGTCGATAGCCCTGGCTACAGGCCTGGTGGGGGAAGCCATGCAGATGGCCATCATTCTCCTGACGGCCCGGCCCTTCAGCGAGGCCTTGGCCCTGGTGAAGATTATCGGCCCGCCGATGATTATCGTTAATTCCATTGGTGTAGCCATTTTTATGGTAATTGTTAAAACGGCTGCCGAGCAGCAGGAGCACATTGCCGCCTGTCAGGCCCAGCGGGCTTTGGATATAGCCAACCAGACCCTGCCCTTTTTACGCCGTGGTTTGAACCGGGAATCGGCGGAGGCGGCAGCAGGGATTATCTTTAATTCCATTAAAGTGGCTGCCGTATCCCTTACCGACAGGCAGGAAATCCTGGCCCATGTAGGCATGGGCAGCGACCACCATCACCCGGGCAACCCCATTTTGACCAGCGCCACCCTGCAGGCCATTGCCAGGGGGGAGTTGCAGCTGGCCCAAACCAGGGGGGAGATCGGCTGCCGGGACCGGCACTGCCGTCTGGCCTCGGCGGTGGTGGTACCCCTGAAACGGCGGGAGGCGACCATCGGCGCCCTGAAACTCTACCGCGACCGGGAGAATAGTATTACGCCGGTGGACCTGGAACTGGCCCGGGGGCTGGCCCACCTCTTTTCCACCCAGCTGGAGCTGGCCGAGGTGGAGTACCAGGCCCGGCTGCGCTCCCAGGCGGAGCTCAAAGCCCTGCAGGCCCAGGTGCAACCACATTTTCTTTTTAATGCCCTGAATACTATTATTTCCCTGATTCGTACCCGGCCGGAAAAGGCCCGGGAGCTCCTGATCAAGCTGGCCAGCTTCTTTCGCTATAGCTTAAAGAGGGATGATAACCCCATTCCCCTGGAAGAAGAGTTGGCCCATGTGGATGCTTACCTGGCCATCGAGGAAGCGCGCTTCGGTAACAAGCTGGAGGTTATCCGCCGGGTTGAGCCCGCCACCCTGGGTTGCCCGGTGCCGGCCTTTACCCTACAGCCGCTGGTGGAGAACGCTATTAAACACGGCTTGCAGCCACGCAGCCAGGGGGGCAGGTTAGTATTGACCGCCAGGGACCGGGGTGGGGAAGTCGTGGTCACAGTGGCAGATGACGGGGTGGGCATCCCTGCAGATGAGATGTCTCAAATCCTCCTGCCCGGTTACGGCCACGGCCATGGCCTGGGACTCGCTATTGTTAATGAGCGCCTGAAGGCCCTCTATGGGCCGGAATATGCGGTACAGGTCAACAGCGCGCCTGATCGGGGCACCGAGGTGATCCTGCGTTTTCCCAAAGAGTTAAAGCAGGTCGAGAAAGTTGGACCCGTGGGGGTGCAGGAGAAAGATGAGCTTTACCGCTGTTGTGGTTGACGACGAACCCCTGGCCCGGGATGAACTGAAATACCTGCTTGCGGCCCACGAGGATTGCCGGGTTGTCGGTGAAGCCGAGGACGCCGAGGGAGCCCTGCTACTGGTGGCGCGGTTGCACCCGGATGTAGTCTTCCTGGATATCGAGATGCGGGGTATGTCCGGTTACGATGCCGCCCGGCGGATGCTCGCCTCCCCCCGGCCGCCTCTGGTTGTTTTCGCTACCGCCTACAATGAATACGCCGTTGCCGCCTTTGAACTAGGGGCTGTGGATTACCTGTTGAAACCCTTTGAGGCGGAGCGCCTGGCCAGGACCATCGCCCGTATTAAAAACCTCAAAGAGAGGGAAGAAGACTGGCAGGAGGCCGTGGCCAGCGTGGCCCGGTTACTGGAAGGTAACCACCGGCAGGAGGTTAAAAAACTACCGGTGGAGAAGAACGGGGAAATCAAACTCCTGGACTACGGCGAGATTGTTTACGGCCGGGCCAAGCACGGTGCGGTAGAGGTTTTTACGGCCGGCGACTATTACACCTTTGGTGGTACCATGGTCGACCTGGAGAAACGGTTGAACCGGGAGGGCTTTTTCCGGGTGCACAAGAGCTACCTGGTTAACCTGAAGCGCGTAGCAGGGGTATTACCATGGTTTAAGGGGACCTACTGGTTGATCATGGGCGACCGCCGGCAAACCCAGATCCCCGTCGGCAAGGGCCAGGTGAAGGAGTTGAAAAGTCTTTTGGGGTTAAGCTAACCTGCCTGGTGCAGCTTCTCCGAATATTGGTTACCTGGGGGGCTGGAGGTTACAGACAGAGGGCGACTTGGTTCGAGGAGTCAGCAAACTCAGTGAAGCCGCGGCGAGGCGGCGGTGAACGGGATGGGGATCGCAACGTGGCTTCAGGAACGAGAAGTAGCATGTCCCGTTATGATTGATCAAAAGGACCGAGTCCAGCCACCCCCGCCGTCGAGGAAGTCTGAGCGCCAAGTTTGCTAGCCGCGAACCACCGGAGCCCGGAGTTGTACCTCCAGCCCCCCAGCCAGCCTACACTTTCAGGCATCGTGGCAGGAGAGTTAGCCCCCACGGATACCCCCTATCAGAGGGGGTATTTTTGATGGCCTATATTTCCGTTAAGCCACTGATTTATTCTGTTCATGTAATTATTGTTACTTGTTTTAGAAGGTGGTTTTATAATAAAAGCAAAACCGGCCGGTTTTAAATGACAAAGGAGAGACGGGAGCTATGAAAGCACTGCCCCTGGTGATTGTAACTGCCCTGGTGTTTGTCCTGGCTTACCGCTACTACGGCGCTTTTATGGCCGCGAAAGTCCTGGCCCTGGACCCGGGACGCCGGACCCCGGCCCTGGCCCATAACGACGGCCGGGACTATGTACCGACCAATCGCTGGCTGGTCTTCGGCCACCACTTTGCAGCCATCGCCGGTGCCGGCCCTTTAATCGGCCCGGTCCTGGCGGCCCAGTTCGGTTACCTGCCTGGCTTCCTGTGGATCCTGATTGGTGCAGTCGTCGCCGGTGCCGTCCATGATATGGTCATTCTTTTCGCTTCCGTAAGGAACGACGGCCAGTCCCTGGCGGAAATCGCCCATCGGGAAGTGGACACCTTTTCCTACTGGATGGCCTCGATAGCCCTCCTTTTTCTCTTAATCATCGTCCTGGCCGGCGCCAGCGTCTCAGTAGTTAATGCCCTATTCCAGAGCCCCTGGGGGACCTTTACCGTGGGTGTGACCATTCCCATCGCCATTTTCATCGGTGCTTACCTCAAATGGCTCCGCCCGGGGCGTATCGGTGAGGCCACCGTTATCGGCGTGGCGTTGATCGTTGCCGGGGTAGTTGTGGGACCCTCCATCCAGCACTCGGCCCTGGCACCGCTGCTGACCTTTAATAAGCAGCAGCTTTCCCTGATGATTGCGGCCTATGGTTTCCTGGCGGCGGTGTTACCGGTCTGGCTTCTGCTGGTACCCCGGGACTACCTGAGCACTTATATGAAGATCGGAACCATTCTTTTGCTGGCTGCCGGGGTGATTATCGTCAACCCCGTCTTGCAGATGCCGGCGGTTACCAGGTTCGCTGCCGGCGGCGGCCCGGTAATCCCCGGTAAGGTCTGGCCCTATATGTTTATCACCATTGCTTGTGGCGCCCTCTCCGGTTTCCACGCCATGGTCTCCAGCGGTACCACACCCAAGATGGTTACCAGTGAGGCCGATATCCTGCCCATCGGTTACGGGGCCATGCTGGTGGAGGGCTTTGTAGCCCTGATGGCCCTGATTGCCGCTACCGTCCTGGCGCCGGCCGACTACTTCGCCATTAACAGTACCCCGGAAGTCTTTGCCAAACTGGGTATGCATATCCAGGATCTGACGGCAATCTCCGCCATGGTGGGTGAGGACCTGGCCGGCAGGCCGGGCGGTGCTGTCTCCCTTGCGGCCGGCATGGCCCACATCTTCTCCAGTATCGACGGTCTGAAGCACCTGATGGGCTACTGGTACCACTTCGCCATTATGTTTGAAGCCCTGTTTATCCTGACGCTAATTGACGCCGGGACCAGGGTCGGGCGCTACCTGCTCCAGGAAATCGGTGGCGTAGTTTATAAACCCCTGAAAAATACCGAGTGGTGGCCTGGCATTATCCTGACCAGCGGTATCTTCACCGTCGCCTGGGGTTACCTGCTCTTTGGCGGCTCTATCTCCACTATCTGGCCCCTCTTCGGGGTCAATAACCAGCTGCTGGGGAGTATGGCCCTGGCCATCGGCACCACCATGCTCATCAAGATGGGTAAGGCCCGTTATGCCTGGACCACCTTTATTCCCATGATTTTTTTAACGGTGACAACCATTGCCGCCGGTTATGAAAACATCTTTATTAACTATCTGCCGACTCATAACTACCTGCTGGCGGTAATCTCCATCGTAATGTTGCTGATGGTCATTGCCATTATTGCCGACTCGGTAAGGGTCTGGGTCCAGCTCCTCTCTGGTAAAAAGCGGGAAGAGGCAACCAGCCAGACCGCACCTTTAAACAAACCCGGTTCGGCCCATAACTATTAGTTCGGCGCAAGCCTTATCGTCGCCAGCCACCTTCATCGCCGTCTGGCCGGATGGCACCCTGCGCAAGGGGAAGTCCTTAATCCGGAATTACGCCGGCTGCCATCCGTATCCCGGCTCAACTGGAGCTTTAGCGATCCCGCCCGGGTTAAATCCCGGGTTTTTCTCTGGGAAAATCTTGTCCCGGAGGTAACTTTAGCGTAAGATTATAGGCAAAAAGGTGATCCTGCCGGGTTCAGCCTGCAGGTATTAGTAAGAATGAAGGTTAGTTAATCATTCCGGCAGGTAATTTCAAGGGTTAAGGTGGCCTTTATTGGTGAATGCGGTATCTTTCAGGGCCGCCGCTGAGGCCCTCCGGCCCCGGCTGGTAGCCTGGCGGCGGCAGCTGCATCAGTGTCCGGAACTAGGTTTTGAGGAAAAGGAGACGGCTGCCCTGGTAGCCGGTGTCCTGACTGAACTGGGACTACAGGTCCGCATGGGTATCGGCGGCACCGGGGTGGTGGGCGTCCTGGCAGGGGCTAAAGACGGACCTGCCGTCGCCCTGCGCGCCGATATGGATGCCCTGCCCCTCCAGGAGGATACCGCGGTGGAGTTCGCCTCCCGCTACCCCGGCCGGATGCACGGTTGCGGCCACGACGCCCATATGGCTGTAGTCCTGGGGGCGGCGGCCCTCCTGGCCGCCCGGCGCCAGGAACTCCCGGGACCGGTGGTCTTTATCTTTCAGCCCGGCGAGGAGATGCCCCCCGGCGGCGCCCGCCTCATGCTTGCAGCCGGGGTTCTGGATAACCCGCCGGTTAAAGCCATTTTCGGCCTGCATGTCACCTCTTACCTGCCGGTGGGCACGGTAGGCGTCCGCCGGGGGGCGATCATGGCTTCGGCCGATAACTTTACCATCAAGATCAAGGGCCGCACCGTTCATGGCGCTTCCCCCCACCTGGGGGTTGATGCCATTGTCGCCGCCGCCCAGGCCATCCTGGCTTTACAAACCATCGTCGCCCGGCGCCTGGACCCGGTGCAGCCCGCCGTCCTCACGGTAGGCACCATCCATGGCGGGGAAAAGGAAAACATCGTCGCTGGCCAGGTGACCATGACCGGGACCACGCGCGCCCTGAATAATGTTATCCGCAAGCAACTGGAGGCCGGTATGCGCCAGGTCCTGGCCGGGGTGGCGGCTGCGAGCGGGACGGCGATCGACCTGGATTACCTGTGGGGCTACCCGCCCTTAATCAACGATGAGAAACTTACCACTCTCTTTCGCCGGGTGGCCGGGGCGGTCCTGGGGCCGGATAAGGTCCTGGAGCTGGCTAACCCTTCCCTGGGGGCCGAAGATTTCGCCCGTTACGCCGAAAAGCTCCCGGCGGTCTACTTTAACCTGGGGGCGGCCATCCCGGATGTGGAACCCCACCCCTGGCACCACCCGCAGTTTAACATCAACGAAGACTGCCTCCCCATCGGCGCTGGCCTGTTGGCGTCCTTGGCGGTGGCAGCCTTGGGTTGAAGACTTCTACTACATCTAGCTCGACAAGTAAGTAAGTAAGAAAGAAGCGATGATAGGGATTTGCTGCGCCAGTTTCAGGCGAGGCTTACACTACGTTAACTACTACTACAGCGCGCTGTAGTACCACTGTCACGGTTATAAATATGCCTCAATACCTCATCTTTTCTTGCTAAACATCTTTCGCTTTAAAAGCGACTAAAAGTAAGGCCCGTCCTGTTTTCGAGGACGGGCCTTCAGTGAATTGCATGGTATATAGTCCAAACTATACTGGCTGAACCAAGCAGCACCGCGAAAAACACGCCTATCGCCGCCAGGATAGTATTATTTAATTTTCCATCAAGGTGCCTGATTTCTTCTTTCATTTCCTGGCGCAGGCCGCCGACTTCCTGCTTCATCTCCTGGCGCAAGCCACCGATTTCCTGGTGCAGGCCGCCGACTTCCTGCTTCATCTCCTGGCGCAAGCCACCGATTTCCTGGTGCAGGACGCCGATTTCCTGCTTCATCTCCTGGCGCAGGCCGCCGATTTCTTGCTTTATTTCCTGGCGGAGGCTTTCTTTGACTTCAATTACCTGCTTTTGCAGGTTGCTTTGTAAGTCGCTTATTTTTTCTAAGAGTAAGTATGACCCGAAGTCAACGACTTTATCTTCCCCGGCGGCGACTTCTTTTTTCCCTTTTTTTATTTCCTGTTGAATTATTTCTTCCGGCACGCTAGCCACCCCTTTCTCCTCCTCCCTTTAGTACATTTTACCACCGAACGGATTAATTGACAACATGCTTGCCTGAACCCTGCGCTCTGCGTTGAGCTCAGAACTCGGATCTGCTATTCGCAGTATTGCTGCGGTTTTGGGTATCACCCTGGCTTACTTACTGGTAGTACGGGCGTCTAGCAATGATGCTCACCCGGTAAAGAAGCCATTCACTAACAAAGAAGTGGGTGGCTTCTTTTCGGCGTTAAAATTTAGGTTAGGAGGCTTAATAAGAGGAAGCTAAAAAGCCTGCAGGATGGTATATAATTGTAATCAATTAAAGGTTCTCCACATTATCAGGAGGGGGAATACCATGGGTATTACCATTCAGGAAGCTTATGAATTATTACACCCCAGGGGGGTCGAGCTAGTTGCCATTACGGAAACCGGCAGGAACAAGGTTATTGAAACTGTTTGCGTTCAGGAACTGCTAAATTCGATTATCTGGATTAAGGGCAATGAACTATTATTGTCAACATTAAATACTATTTATGATCAACCCGAGGCGCAAATTAACCTTATCAAACAGCTTCATGCTTTGAAGGTAACCGCTTTAGGTATTCACCCCGGCTTTAGGCCTCACTTTCCCTTGCAGAGCAAGGTTATCGATGTGGCCCGGGAATTGAATTTTCCCATTTTCGTCTTTCCCCAGAGGTTGGAGTACGCAAGTATTATTTATACATTGCTGGAGAAAATAATCAACCGGCAGAATACTTTATTAAAACAGGCCCTTCAGATTAACGAGCAGCTTACCAGGATAGTATTGCATGATGGAGAGCCCAGAAATGTGATCAGGATTTTGGAAAAGATGCTCAAGCATCCAATTATATATTTAAGCAAAGAAGATGAGACTCTGGGACAACTCCCGGCACTGAATGGTATATCCCTGGTAGATATAATCAGCCGATCGACGCCGGTCTTTTTACCTTTAAAAGATAGCGAAAGACGGGCGGCCCCCCATCTTTACGTAACGGAGCATCCAGAAGCAACAATTTTATTATCGCCCGTAAAGATGGCTGGTGAGTGTTTCGGCTATTTAATAGCCCTTTATCATAACTGTCAACCCGATGATTTAGATCGCATAACCATGTCCTACGCTGCCAGAGCCATTTCGTTTCATATGCTTAAAGATAAAAACGTTTATGAAAAGGGTGCCAGGATCAGACAAGAAATTTTTAAAAACATATTAACGGGAAGTATCACGGAACATGAGCTGCAGGTTAGGGAAGGTGAATTACAACTTTCTGTTCCACGCAGAGGAATAGTTATAGTAATAAAGGTCGATAGTGGTAGCAATACAACAAACAGTTTAGAGTATGTCGCCAGGCATATTGAAACCATAATCCCCCGGGAAGACTTTATTACAACCTTGAAAAAACGTATCGTTATGATAATAAGGGAAGAAGCAGAAGGGTCGACAACCGAAAGTATTGCCCGGGCAAGAAAGCTAATCACTTCCTTAAAAGAAAGGGTTTCACAAAAATATCCTGGCTTCATTTTTGCAGCAGGAATAGGTCCGGTTTATAAAAGGCTGGCAGAGATATCCCTGAGCTATCAGGAAGCAATAGCAGCCCTGGAGATCGGAGAAAGATTATTTACACCTGGATTTGTAAATGATTACCGCCAGGTGGCCTTAACATGCCGTTTAACTGAAGAAAATGGTCAGGGTTCTTTTTTGACGGTAGCTGAACTACTACTAAAGGACCTAATAGATTATGACCGGAAGAATCATACCGATTTACTATCTACTTTAAAAATTTACCTGGACCATAACTGTAACCTCAAAAAAACCGCCCCGGCCCTTTTTTTGCACCCCAACACCATCAAATACCGAATCAATAAAATAAGAGAGATTCTTGGCCCGGATTGTTTAACAAATGCCAGACTACGTTTGAACATCCATATAGCTACTACGATTTTGGCTATGTCTAAAAGAGATAAATACCGGTGATTAATTTGTCAACTGTAGACATTTCCAGGGAATGAACTTGCAGGTAATATATTTCCTGAAGGGAAGGTGAGAAAAATTAAATGGAGGTGAAAAAATAATGCGGAAATTGTTTCTGGTAGTGCTGATGGGAATCCTCGTGCTAATTGTGGCGGGTTGTGGGACGAAGCCCCAGGAAAAACAGGGTGCAACCAGTAACCAACAGCAGACAGAGCAAAATGCGGAACAAAAGGTTAAGGTTGGTTTCCTTTATACAGGACCGGTGGGTGATGCCGGGTGGAATTTTGCCCAGGATCAGGGGAGAAAGTATCTGGAGAAACAACTACCATATGTAGAAACAGCCTTTGTTGAGAATGTCCCGGAGGGTGCCGACGCTGAACGGGTAATGACGGAGTACGCGGAAAAGGGTTATCAAATGATCGTTGCTACCAGTTTCGGTTACATGGATGCTGCCCTAAATGTGGCGAGCAAGTACCCAAAAATAAAGTTTTTGCATTGTTCCGGCATAAAACAGGCGGACAATTTAGCGACCTATTTTGGTCGCGAATACGAAGCCAGCTACCTCACCGGCCTGATTGCCGGAAAAATGACCAAGAGCAACAAAATAGGCTTTGTAGCCGCCCACCCTATATCGGAAATGATTTACTGCATTAACGGCCTTGCCCTAGGGGCGAAAGCTGTTAATCCTAAAGCTACGGTCAAGGTCGTCTGGACGAATACCTGGTATGATCCGGCAGCGGAAAAGCAGGCCGCAGAATCGCTAATCGATGTCGGCTGCGATGTTATCGCCCAGCACCAGGACAGCCCGGCGGCCCAGCAGGCAGCAGAGGCTCATGGTGTTTATGGGATTGGCTTTAATAACGATATGCGCCAGTTTGCCCCCCGCGCCAATCTTACTTCACCAGTCTGGAACTGGGGCCCTTACTACGTCGAACAAGTAAAGGCTTTACATGATAATAAGTGGCAGACCAGTAACTTCTGGGGAGGCATTAAGGATGGCGTAATTGATATTGGTCCTATGAGTGACCTGGTGCCCCCCGAGATACAGTCTTTAGTTAAAGAAAAACGCCAGCAGATTATTAATGGCCAGATGAAGATCTTTGCTGGTCCTTTGAAAGACAACACTGGTCAATTAAAGCTCAAGGAGGGACAAGTAGCTACCGACGAGGAAATTCTAAATATGAACTGGTTTGTTGATAATGTGGCAGGCAATATACCCAAATAGTACTTTGGAGGGAGCAAAATGGGCAGTTGGGTTGAACAACTCACCGAAGCTATCATCGCTGGTGAAAAGGAGGATGCTGTCGCGGCCGCCGGTAGTGGTCTGGCGGAGGGTAATAATCCATTAAATATAATTAATGAAGTCCTGGTACCGGCTTTGCATACCGTCGGCTCTCAATATCAGACCATGGAGATCTTCCTGCCGGAACTGGTGGCTGCCGGCGATGCTGCTAAAGCTGTCTCTGATTTGCTCAGCGAAAAAATTGCCAGTAGTGGTGGAAGCAGCAATAACCAAAAGGTTGTTATTTTAGGTACAGTTGAAGGCGATATCCACGATATTGGTAAAAATATTGTTGGTACGATTCTTAGCGCTGCTGGTTACAAAGTAATTGATCTCGGCCGCGATGTGAAGCCCATTAAATTTATTGAGGAAGCGGAAAAAAGTAATGCTGCCGTTATTGCCATGTCCTCGCTTATGACTACCACCCGGCCTGTGACGCGCAATACCATAAGGCTTTTGACGGAGATGAATTTACGCTCCAAATATAAAGTAATTGTTGGCGGCGGCTGTATCAATTCCGACTGGGCTTTACAAATCGGCGCCGACGGTTACGTTGAAGATGCTGCGCAAACGCCGGAATTACTGCAGCGCTTATTAAGCTAAAAAGGGGTGAAAACGATGCTCTTTAACCGCAACCGTTTACCGGAACTTGTGGAACGCTCCCAGACCGGTCCTTATATGAAAGAAAGCGATTATGACAGGCTGATCTTCCAAACCTGCAAGGACCTGGCCCGGAAGTATAATATCGTTTTTAGTAAAGAAGTAATTATTCCCGATGATGATCACCTGGCGGATAGGTTGTGGGAAGCCGGGCTGGAACTCTTTTTAGCGGCGGGCGTCTACCAGATGGATACCGGCCGGGTAATTAAATTTAGCCCCGCCGAGGTGGAGCAGGCCGTCCGTTGCGCTCCCAAGAAAGTAGTTTTAGGAATGGGGCGTGATGCCGGCATCATGCAAGCCAGAAAAGTGGAAGACACGGAGAGACCCACCATTACCAGTGGGCCAACGGGTACACCTTGCAGCGAAAAGTATTACCCGGCCATACTTTTAAGTTATGCCCGGGAACCGGTGGTCGACTTCCTGGGTGGCGGGTCGGTAGCTACCGTTGACGGTAAAGAAGTAATTCCCGGTTCACCCCTGGAGTTGCAGGCGGCCAAGCGTGATGCTATCGTAGCCAGGGACGCCGCCCGCCGGGCGAGCCGGCCGCTAATGCATATCAACGATGCCGCTACTCCCTTAACCTGTGCCGGTAAAATGGCGGCCAGCGATCCCGGTACGGGCTTAAGGCCCTCCGATGGCCGCCTGGTTTCCCAGATGAATGAATTAAAAACTAATTATGATCAGTTAGCCAGGGTGGAACACCTGCATGATTACGGTTCCTATATCGTCAATCTGATGTGTCCCTTGATCGGCGGTATCGGCGGCGGGCCGGAGGGCACAGCCATCTTATCGATTGCCACCCACTTGCTAGGGGTAGTGTGCTATGATGCTACTTATCACTTCTTCAGCCACACCCACATCCGCTATCGCAATAATACTGATCGCTGGGGTCTCTGGATCCAGGCCGTCGTCGCCCAGGCTCTAGCCCGGAATGCACAAATACTGGCCGTCAATGATATCTACTGCGTTTCCGGTCCCGGAACCAGGGAGTTATTCTATGAGGTGGCCGCAGGCGCTGTGGTTGGAACTGTCTGTGGTATGCATATCCAGGGAGCGGGCTGTACCGGGGGGACCCTCACCGACCATTACTGTGGTATGGATTCTCGCTTTATGGGCGAAGCCGCCTATGCGGCCGTCGGCATGTCCCGGCCAGAAGCCAATGAAATTATCCTCAAGCTCCTACCAGTTTATGAACAAACCCTGGAAAATCCCAATATGGGCAAGCCCTTTGCCGAGGTTTATGACCCCGTTACCGTCGAGCCCCGGCCGGAGCTGGTGGAACTATATGAAGGAACGAAGAAAGAGCTACGTATCCTGGGGTTACCTATGTTTTAGTCTCTAAACTTTCGGAAACGGGGAAGGGGTAGCACAAGGGGGTTACCCCTTTATTTTCACCAGGAGGGTGGCCGATGTTAGTAATTGGCGAGAGAATGAATACTGCGGGAAAAACCTTTTATAATGCCGTTCTTAATCGGGACGTTGATTTTGTTTTAAACCTGGCCAGGCGACAAATAGAAGCCGGGGCCGATTACCTGGACCTCAACACCGGTCACTTGGCGGAGGAAGAAGGCCCGGCTTTAAGGTGGCTTCGCGATCTCCTCGTTAGTAATTTTCAAATCCCCCTTTGTTTTGATAGTGCCAATCCTGACATTCTGGAGGATATATTGAAGGATTATGACGGATCAGCGATAATCAATTCGATTTCGTTGGAAGAGAAAAAGAGGAAGGCCCTCCTGCCGGTTCTCCGCTCCTACCCGGTAAAGATTGTGGCCCTTTGCCTGGATGATGCCGGTATACCGGAGAGCACCGCCCGGCGACTGGAGATTGCCGACTTATTAATCTGTTATCTGGTAGATAACAGCATCTCCCTGGAAAGGATTTTTATCGATCCCCTGATCCTGGCCATCGGGGCGGCTAATAATGCCGGGGCCATGGCCCTGGAAACCATTCACCGGATAAAGGATAAGTATCCAGGTATAAACACCATTTGCGGCCTCAGTAATATCTCCTTCGGCCTTCCCGGACGGCAAATAATTAACAGGGCGTTTCTGGCGATGTCACTTAGTGCTGGGTTGGATGCCGCTATCCTGGATCCTTTGGATCAATATATGATGGTAACAATTGCCGCCTGTGAAGCCCTGTTGGGCCGTGATCCCTATTGTCGCAAATATTTAAAGGCTTACCGTAAAACGGAGGAAGCGGGAAAATGAGCATCCTCATCAAAAACGGCACCCTGGTGACCATGAACCCCCAGCGGGAGGTACTTCAGGGTGACATCTACATTGAAAACGACCGCATCACCGCTATCGGCCGGGCACCAGCCACCGCCGACCGGGTCATCGACGCCAGGGGCCAGCTGGTGATCCCCGGCCTCATCCAGCCCCATATCCACCTCTGCCAGTCCCTCTTCCGCGGCCGCGCCGACGACCTGGAGCTCCTGGACTGGCTGCGCCTGCGCATCTGGCCCCTGGAGGGCGCCCACGACGCCGAATCGATTTATTACTCCGCCCTCCTGGGCATCGGCGAGCTCTTCCTTAGCGGCACCACCACCATCGTCGACATGGAGAGCGTCCACCATACCGGCGCCGCCATCGAGGCCATCGCCCAAAGCGGCATCCGCGCCCTGACCGGCAAGGTGATGATGGACTATGGCGACGACGTCCCGGCCAGCCTCAAGGAAACCACGGCAGCCTCGTTAAAAGAGAGCGTCGACCTGCTGGCGAAATGGCACGGCTATGACCACGGCCGCATCCAGTACGCCTTTGAACCCCGCTTCGTAGTCTCCTGCACGGAAGAGTTATTGCAGGAGGTCCGGGACCTGGCCCGCCGGTACGGCGTCAAGGTCCATACCCACGCCTCGGAAAACCGGGGGGAGTGCGAACTGGTGGAGAAACTCCACGGCCGGCGCAACGTCCTTTACCTGGACGACATCGGCCTCACCGGGCCGGACCTCATCCTGGTCCACTGCATCTGGCTTAACGAAGCAGAGCAGGAGGTCCTGGCCCGCACCGGTACCAGGGTCGTCCATTGCCCCTCCTCCAATTTAAAGCTGGCCTCCGGCATCTGCCCGGTACCGGAGCTCCTGGAGCGGGGGACGGTAGTCTCCCTGGCCGCCGACGGCGCCCCCAACGCCAACAACCTGGACGCCTTTATGGAGATGCGCCTGGCGGCCCTGATCCAGAAACCCCGCCACGGGCCGACATCCATGCCGGCGCCCCTGGTCTTTGAGCTGGCCACCCTGGGCGGCGCCCGGGCTATGGGCCTGGAGCAGGAAATCGGCAGCCTGGAGGTAGGGAAGAAGGCCGACCTGGCCCTGGTCTCCCTGGAGGGCCTGCACACCCAGCCGGCAGATGGCGTCAACGTCTACACCCAGCTGGTCTACCAGGCTAAAGGCTCAGACGTCACCCTGACCATGGTTGACGGTAAAATCGTCATGGAGAAGGGCGAATTGAAGACTATTGATGCTTGGGAGGTTCGTAAAGAAGTAAAAAAAGCCGTGGCCAGAGTGTGCCGCCGCGCTGGTCTATAAAATAGCACCCGGTGTTAACCTATGATAACAGCAGTTTTTATATTTGGGCAGGAATATTTCCTGCCCTTTAATTTTAGTGGCAGGAGTTTAACCCTTTTTAGCGAATAAGAAATTTAAGTGACATTTAATTGTATGACCTTGAAATTAGCACGGATTTCACCGGAGGTGGGAAAATGCCTGAAATTACCTTGGATGTCAACGGAGCCAGTTATAGGGTTGACGTTAAACCCAACTGGACTTTACTCCGGGTTATCCGGGACGTTTTAAAATTGAAGGGGACCAAATGCGGCTGCGTCACCGGCGACTGCGGCGCCTGCAAGGTGCTCCTTGACGGTGCGGCCGTAAACTCCTGCAGTGTCCTGGCCCGCAACGCTGTAGGTAAAAAGATTACCACTATCGAAGGCTTGAGCCAGGGCGGGGAGCTGCATCCCATTCAGCAAGCCTTTGTTGAGGCCGGTGCTATCCAGTGCGGCTTTTGCACCCCGGGGATGATTATCACGGCCAAAGCCCTGCTGGATCGCCACCCCGATCCTACTGAGGCGGAAATCCGGGCCGCCCTGGATAATAACCTCTGCCGCTGCACCGGTTATGTGAAGATCGTCGCGGCCATCCAGCTGGCCGCTGCCCGGTTAAGGGGCGAGAACCCGCCGTCACCGTTAGTACCAAGGGAAGGGGTACAGGACGCGACGGTGACGGTACAGCCTGGCGGTACTGCCGGCGAATGGCAACAGGTGGGATCATTAAGGTTGCCTGATGGCGGAGCCGACCTGCGGCAGGTGGGCAGGCCGACTCCCGTTATCGATGCCGTCGCTAAAGCCACCGGCCGTCTGGTTTATGTGGGGGACATGGAGTTACCCCACATGCTTCACGGCAAGATCCTCTTTAGCCCGGTGCCCCACGCCCGGATTAAAAGCATTGACACCGGTGCTGCCGAGGCCTTGCCCGGGGTGCGGGCCGTGGTAACTTATAAAAACTCTCCCCGGGTACCCTATAACAGTGCTTTGCGTTATGCCGGCCACAATATACCGCGTAATGAGTATATCTTTGACGCGAAGGTCCGCTTTGTCGGCGACCGCGTGGCGGCCGTAGCCGCTGACGATGAGGAAACGGCGGCCAGGGCTTTGAAGCTTATCAAGGTCGAATATGAAGAACTGCCAGCCGTCTTTGACCCAGAAGCGGCCCTGCAACCCGGCGCCCCGGAAATCCATGCCGGCGGCAACCTGGCGGCTACCGTCAAGGCGGAAGCCGGTGATGTGGATGGGGCTATGGCCGCTGCCGACTTGGTATTTACCGACCGGATTACTACGCCCCGGGTCAGCCACGCTGCCATTGAGCCCCACACATCTCTGGCCGACTATAATAACGGTAAATTAACTGTTTGGACATCCAACCAGAATATCTTCGCCACCCGTCTTATTTTATCTGAGGTTCTGGGATTGCCCCTTAATAAAGTGCGGGTTATCAAACCGCCCGTAGGCGGAGCCTTCGGCGGCAAGCTGGAAGCGGTTTTGGAACCGGTAGTGGCCCTGTTAGCCCTGAAAACCGGCCGGCCGGTGCGTATGGAACTCAGCCGCAGGGAGGTTATGATCTCTACCCGCACCCGTTATGCTGCCGTCTTTTACCTGAAGACCGGATTAAAAAAGGACGGCACCATGGTGGCTCAAGAAATCAAGGCCGTTATGGACAAAGGCGCCTATGCCACCAGTGTTCTTAATGTACCCTCGGCGATGAACGATAAAGCCTTCAAGCTGTACCGGGTGCCGAACCTGCGGATTACCTCCCTGCCGGTCTACACCAACAACCCTATCGGCGGGGCCATGCGCGGTTACGGTTCGCCCCAGCTTATGGCGGCCAGGGAGATCCATCTCGACCATATCGCCCGGGCATTAGGGCGCGACCCGGTAGATTTCCGCCGCCAGAACCTGGTGCGGCCGGGGGATATAAACCCCCGCTTTAACAAGACCCTGGGCAATTGCCGGCCCCTGGACTGTCTGGAGGAAGGGGCGGCGCGTTTCGGCTGGGAGGAGAAGAGACGCAGGCCGAAGGATTATGCAGCTCGTTACCGCCTGGGGATTGGGGTGGCCTCCGGCATTCACGGCACCGGCGTATACGGCGTCCATGTAGACATGACGACGGTGGCCTTAAAAATGAATGAGGACGGCAGCTGTACCTTGCTGACCGGCAATCAGGATCTCGGCCAGGGCAGCAGCACGGTATTAAGCATGATTGCAGCAGAGGTTTTGGGCCTGGAGCTCGACCAGATTGAAGTCGTCGAGGCTGATACCGAGCTGACTTCCTGGGATGTCGGCACGTATGCCAGCCGGGTGACGTGGGTGGGTGGCAACGCTGCCAAGAAAGCCGCCGAGAAGGTCAAGGAGCAACTTCTGGAAGAAGGGGCGCGCCTGCTGGAGGAACCGGCCGGTGGTCTGGATATAGGCGGCGGCTACGTCTATGTAAAAGACAACCCGGCGAAGAGGGTCAGCCTGGGCGAGATCGTTATTGCCGCCCAGCAGGGTCCGAACCAGCGGGAGATTAAGGCCTACGAAAGCTACCACTCTGTCTTTGGCCCTGGTTCCTACACGGCAGATTTCGCTGAAGTGGAAGTAGATACGGAAACGGGCAAAGTGCGGGTGTTGAAGTTTGTGGCCGCCCACGATGTCGGCCGGGCCATCAATCCCCTCTTGGTGGAAGGGCAGATTGAAGGCGGCATCCAGATGGGCCTGGGCTACGGCCTGAGCGAGGAACTGGTGGTTGATCCCGCAACTGGGCGGGTCGTGAACCCATCCTTAAAGAAATACCGCCTTTTTAAGGCGGCTGATATGCCGCCGATAGAGGTCATCCTGGTGGAAAAGGGTGAGGAATACGGCCCCTTCGGGGCCAAGAGCATCGGTGAGGCGGCCACGGTGGCCGTGGCGCCGGCGGTGGTCAACGCCGTGGCCGACGCCCTGGGTTTGGAGTTTAACGACCTGCCGGTTACGCCGGAAAAGATCCTGGCCGCCCTGGGGAAGCTGCCTTAGGGGCACCATTTCTGAAGGAGGGAAATAATATGCCGGTAATTTTAGGTATCAGCGGCAGCCCCCGTAAAGGGGCCACGGAGTACGCCGTCCAGGAGGCCCTTAAAGCCGCCGCGGAGATACCCGGTATCACGACACGTTTTTGGACGGTGCGGGCGAAAAAAATCCAGTTTTGCACCCACTGCGACCGCTGTATCCGCGAGAAAAGAATGTGTTACAAAGAAGACGACGTCAAAGAGCTGGAACAGCTGGTCCTGGAGGCGGATGGCTTTATCGTCGGCTCCCCGGTCTATGACATGAATATCACCGCCCAACTGACAGCCTGTTTTAACCGCCTGCGACCCATCTTCCTGGTCCACCCCGGCGCCTTGCGTAACAAGGCCGCCGGCGCCATTACCCTGGGCGGCACCCGTCACGGCGGCCAGGAAACGGCCCTCATCTCCATCATCGATTTCTTCCTCATGCACGAGATGCTGGTCTGCGGCGGTACCGGCGGCTGTTATTCCGGCGGCAAGGTCTGGACCCGGGACGGCCTGGCCAAGGGTGCAGCAGAGGATGAAGTCGGCATGGGTACCGTTCGGGGCCTGGGCCGGGCAGTGGCAGAGGCTACCATGGTCACCACCTTGGGCCGGGAGGCCTGGGCAACGAAAAGGGCGGCACTCGGCCTGGACGAGGCCGGTCCCATCAGAGATCATCAGATTTAAAATTTAAAATTAAAAAAGAGGGATTCCTATGAGACGTATCAAAGTTACTGTTGCTACGGTTGCCGAACCCTGCTCGGGTGGCCTTAAGGCCGGGGATACTTTCTATGTCAATAATGACCCCTGCCTGGTGCTGGAAGGGGCTAGCGGCGTCTGCCTGGAACTAATTCACGCCATCATACCGGCAGCCATGACCATGGCTTATGAAGGCAAGTTCCCCTGGGAAGAAAACGGCCGGATGACTATCGCCTGCCCCGACGCTAAGAGCCGGGTGGTCGTCACCCTGGAACGGGAATGTTAGCATCCTGCCAGAAAAGGGGCGGCATCGGCTAGTACCGGGTTAAATCCAAATCCAGTTTTACCTACATCAGGTCTGTTCGGCGCTCAAACTACAAAGTTACTGAATAAAAAAGTAGAATAGTTAGCAGGATTAAATGAGCCAACGGCGAATTATATAAACAGACTCGTATATCCCCGGTAATGGGATCGGGGGTTTCTACCAGGTGACCGGAATCACCCAGCTACGAGGAGGGCGGTCAGCTGGTTTCTTTATATGGGGGGAGCAATCATGCGCCTGTTCAACTTGAAGGTCAACGGCCAGGAATACCGGGTCGAAGCCCCGGCGGATATCACCCTGTTGGAACTACTGCGTGAGTATCTGGGCCTTACCGGTACCAAAGAAGGGTGCGGTAAGGGAGAGTGCGGCGCCTGTACCGTGCTCCTGGACGGCCAGGCAGTTAATTCCTGCCTGATACCGGCCGCTAAGGCGGAGGGTGCCGAGGTCCTGACCATCGAGGGCCTGGCCGCACCAGACGGCAAACTGGACCCTATCCAGGAGGCCTTTATAACCGAAGGGGCCGTCCAGTGCGGCTTCTGCACCCCGGGGATGATCCTGAGCGCCAAGGTTCTCCTGGACAGCAATCCTCACCCCGACCGGGAGGCAATCAAGGTTGCCCTGGCGGGCAATTTGTGCCGCTGTACCGGCTATGCTAAAATTATTACGGCTGTAGAAAAAGCAGCGGCTGTTATAGCAGGAGCAAAGAAAGGGCCAAGCTAGACGCCCATTCCGCCGCGGCGGCACCAGCAGAAGGATGAAAATTGTAATATTGGGTGAGGGTGAGGGGTGGGGCAGGTTCCCGGAGGGTGCATTTGCAGCCTTAGTTCAAAGAGCGGAGCAGGCCGAGGAAACAGCGCGGCCACCTGTCCGAGGCCCGAAGGGCCGAGTTTGGCCGCGCCCGAGGCCTGCGGAGCTCGTTCAAGTATAAGGGCGCAACCAGCGCCTGGAGGGGACCTGCCCCACCCCCAGTACAGTAGCATACTGATTCGCAAGAACGCTATTTTCAGGCTAGAAATGGAGGGGACAGTATGGGAGCCGTAGTAGGGAAGAGCGTAAGCAGGGTTGACGCAGCGGCCAAGGTTACTGGCCAGGCCAAATATACCGGCGACTTTAGTTTCAGGGACATACTGGTAGGCAAGATACTGAGGAGCCCTTACGCCCACGCCCTCATCAAAAATATTGACACCGGCCAAGCCAGGGCTTTGCCCGGCGTCGAAGCAGTCTTAACCTATCGCGATGTGCCGTGTAACAAGTTTCCCACTGCCGGGCACCCCTATGCCCTGGACCCGCGGCACAGGGATAAAGCCGACCGGACGATACTGACCGATAAAGCCCGTTTTGTCGGGGACGCCGTAGCCGCTGTGGTAGCCAGGGACGAGCTGGTAGCAGCAGAAGCCCTGCAGTTGATTAAGGTCGAGTATGAAGAACTGGAACCCCTTCTCACTCCGGAAGCGGCTATGGCAGAAGGCGCGCCTTTAATCCACGAAGACGCTCCCCGGAATATCCTCAGCGCCAACGGTTATACCATCGGCGATGTCGAAGCGGCCTTCCAGGAAGCGGATTATATCTTTGAGGACGAACTGGAGACGAGTATTGTCCAGCACTGCCAGCTGGAGAACCATATCTCCATCGCCTACGTCGACAGCGACGGCCGCATCGTCATTATCACCTCCACCCAGATCCCCCATATCGTGCGGCGGATCGTCGGCCAGGCTTTAGGAATTCCCTGGGGCCGGGTACGGGTGATTAAACCCTATATCGGCGGCGGCTTCGGCAGCAAACAGGATGCCTGTCTAGAACCTTTAGCTGCGGCCATGACCCTGGCCGTGGGGGGCCGGCCGGTCAAGCTGGAGCTATCCCGGGAAGAATGCATGATTGATACCCGCACCCGCCACGCCTTTAAATTTAAACTGAAGACGGGTGTTTCTAAAGATGGCAAGCTGATTGGCATGCACATCCAAGCCGTCTCTAACACCGGGGCCTATGCCTCCCACGGCCATTCCATTGCCATGGCCGGGGGTTCCAAGTTCCGGATCCTTTACCCTATGCCGGCCCTCAAATACGAGCCCCGGACCGTGTATACCAACCTGCCGGTGGCCGGGGCCATGCGGGCCTACGGCTCGCCCCAGATCACCTTTGCCGTGGAGAGCCACTTTGACGATATCGCCCGTAAACTCCACCTGGACCCCATTGAGTTCCGCCTGAAGAACCTGGTTACCGAGGGCTATACCGATCCCCTGAACGGCAACAAGGTGCGGAGCTGCGGCATCCGCGAGTGCATCGCCAAAGGTAAGGAGCTTATCAAATGGGATGCGAAGAAAGAGCGGTATAAAAACCAGACCGGCGACAAGCGCCACGGCCTGGGCATGGCCTGCTTCAGCTACGGTTCCGGCACTTACCCCGTGGGGTTGGAGATTGGTGGCGCCCGGATTGTACTGAACCAGGACGGTTCCGTGCAGTTGCAGCTGGGGGCTACGGAGATCGGCCAGGGAGCCGACACCATCTTCGCCCAGATGGTGGCTGAAACCTTGGGCCTGCCGGTTGACATGGTGCACGTAGTCTCCACCCAGGATACAGATATCTCCCCCTTTGATACCGGAGCCTACGCCTCCCGGCAGACCTACGTCACCGGCATGGCCGTAGCCAAAGCAGCAGCCGAGGTCAAAAAGAAGATCCTGGATTTCGTCCAGAAGATGACCGATATCCCCACCCACGCCCTAGATATCAAAGAGCAAAACATCGTTTACAAACATTCAGGGGAAATAGTCATGCCCCTGGCCGAAGTCGCCCTCCAGAGTTATTACGATTTGGTCCTGGCCGAACCGATAACCAGCGATACCACCAACAACGCCCGGGTCAACGCCTTCGTCTTCGGCGTCACTTTTGCCGAGGTGGAAGTGGACCTGCAGACCGGCAAAATCGAGGTCCTGGAGATCTATAACGTCCACGACTCCGGCAAGATTGTCAACCCCCTGCTGGCTGCGGGTCAGGTCCACGGCGGTGTCAGCATGGGCCTGGGCTACGCCTTATCCGAGCAGATGCTGTTTGACGAACAAACGGGGCGGCCCCTCAACAACAACCTCCTGGACTACAAACTGCCGACGATTATGGATGTCCCAGAGATCGGAGTAGATTTTGTGGAGACCTTTGAGCCCACCCACCCCTTCGGCTGCAAATCCCTGGGCGAGCCGCCGACCATACCCGTCGCCCCGGCCATTCGCAACGCTGTTCTGGACGCTACGGGGGTAGCCTTTAACCGGTTACCCTTGAACCCCCAATTAGTCTTCGAGAAATTCAAGGAAACCGGGTTAATCCAGGAAGGCGGTGAGGATTAATGTATAACTTTGAGGAATACTTTGAGGCTGCTACCGTAGCCGAAGCCCTGGACCTGCTGGTGGATCATCCCGACTTAACCGTCATTGCCGGCGGTACTGACGTCCTGATTAAAATGCACCACGGCCAACTGGCAAAGGCCAGCTTGTTGAGCATCAGGGGCATCCAATCCCTCCAGGGTATCCAGCAACTGGAGGACGGCACTATTCTCATCGGGCCCCTGACGACCTTTACCCAGGTAATCAATGACCCGGTAATCCAGGGGCAGATACCTGTCTTAGCGGAAGCCGCCGCCTCCATGGGTGGGCCCCAGATCCGTAATGTAGCTACTATCGGCGGTAATATCTGCAACGGCGCCACCTCCGCCGACAGCGCCCCGACCCTCTTGGCCCTTAATGCCCGGCTGAAGTTACAGTCCCGGCAGGGCGAACGGGTGGTTCCCATCCAGGAGTTTTACCTGGGGCCGGGTAAAGTGGATTTAAAACCCGGTGAACTCTTAACGGCCATTACCATTGTTCCGGCGGATTACCAGGGTTACGGCGGCCGTTATATTAAATTCTCCATGCGTAAGGCCATGGACATCGCCACCTTGGGCGTGGCGGTGTTATGCCGGCTAAGGGAAGGCAACATTTTGGCTGATGTCAGGATCGGCCTGGGGGTGGCCGGGCCGACGCCTCGCCGCTGCCCGGAGGCCGAAGCTTACGCCCGGGGCAAGGCTGTCACGCCGGAAACCATGAAGACCATCGGCCGGCTGGCCGTTAAGTCGACCCGGGCCCGGACTTCCTGGCGGGCCTCGAAAGAATACCGGGAGCACCTGGTGGCGGAGCTGACCCGGCGCGCCCTGCGGGCGGCCATTAGCAGAGCGGGGGGTGAAGGGATTGCTTAAAAAGATTTCTTTGACGGTCAACGGTTCGCCGGTAACCCTGGAAGTAGACGTGCGGGAATCCCTGCTGGAAGTGCTACGCAACCGCCTGGGCTATACCGGGGTCAAAAAGGGCTGCGGCGTGGGTGAGTGCGGTGCTTGTACCGTCCTCATCGACGGCACCCCTATTGATTCCTGCATCTACCTGGCCGTGTGGGCCGACGGTAAAGAGGTAATAACCGTCGAGGGTATAGCTAAAAACGGCGAGCTATCCAAGGTACAGCTGGCCTTTATTGAAGAGGGAGCCGTCCAGTGCGGCTTCTGCACGCCGGGCTATATTATGACGGCCACGGCCATGGCCAACAGCGGTAAAAAGTATACGCGGGAAGAGATTAAACGGGAACTCTCCGGCCACTTATGTCGCTGCACCGGCTACCAGAACATCATTAAGGCCGTAGAGAAGGCCCTAAAGGAATAAGAAGGAGGGGGACCCTGTGCTGCTAATCGGTAACGGACGCCTGCTTTCCCTGGTGCCGGAAAAACCCTACCAGGAAGACGGGGCGGTGGCCGTTGATGGCGACCGGATTGTCGCCACCGGGACCACAGCTGAACTCCAAGAACGCTACCCCAAGGCCGATTGGCTGGATGCCCGGGGTATGGTTATTATGCCCGGCATGACCAACACCCACATGCACCTCTATAGTACCTTCGCCCGGGGTATGGCCTTAAAGGACCAACCGCCGACTAACTTCCTGGAGATCCTCCAGCGCCTGTGGTGGCGCCTGGATAAGGCTTTGACCTTGGAGGACGTCTATTACAGCGCCCTGCTCCCCATGATTGACTGTATCAAGAGCGGTACCACCACTATCCTGGATCACCACGCCAGCCCCCATGCCGTTACCGGCAGCCTGGAGGCCATCGCCAGGGCCGCCCGGGAAACAGGAGTGCGGACCTGCCTGGCCTATGAAGTCTCCGACCGCGACGGCGAAGAGATTATGCGCCAGGGGATCGCCGAAAACGTTGCTGCCATCAAGAAGTATCGCGGCCGGGATGATTTGCTTTCGGCCACCTTCGGCCTCCATGCCTCCTTGACCCTGTCCGACGCCACCCTGGCCGCCTGCCGGGAGGCCGCCGGCGAGGTGGGGAGCGGCTTTCATATCCACGTGGCCGAGGGCATCCAGGACGTGGAGGACTCCCTGGCCAAAGCCGGCAAACGGGTAGTTGAACGCCTGGCTGCCAGTGGTATCCTGGGTCCGGACACCATTGCCGCCCATTGTGTCCATGTCACCGAAAGGGAAATTGCCATCCTTAAAGAAACAGGGGCACTGGTAGTTCACAATCCGGAATCCAATATGGGTAACGCCGTGGGCTGCGCCCCGGTGGGCGACCTCCTGGCTGCCGGCGTCACCGTCGGCCTGGGAACGGACGGCTATACCAGCGATATGTTCGAATCCCTGAAGACAGCCAATGTGTTGCGCAAGTTTGTTTCCGGCGACCCCGGTGCCGGCTGGGCGGAGGTGCCGGCCCTGGCCTTTGATAATAACCGGCGCATCCTCTCTCGGTTCTTCCGCCGGCCCCTGGGCCGCCTGGAACCCGGGGCCTACGCCGACGTGATCCTGGTCGACTACCAGGCGCCGACACCCCTGACGGCGGCCAACTGGTTCGGCCATCTCCTTTTCGGCTTCAACGGCGGCCTAGTGGATACTACCATCATCGGCGGCCGGGTCCTCATGCGGGGGCGGCAGCTCCAGCACCTGGACGAAGGGGCCATCGCCGCTAAAGCGCGGGAACTGGCAGTAAAAGTTTGGGAGAGATTTTAGAGGAGGGGGATAGCATGCCCCGGCAGTACCTTTTCGCCACCTCAACGGCCGAAGGCCTGGCTATGCTGGCCGCCAACCCGGGGGCGCGCCTCATTGCCGGCGGCACCGACCTGGTCATTGACCTCAAGGAAGAGAAACGCCAGGTGAATACCCTGGTAGATATCACCCGCATTCCTGAATTAAAAACAATCAGTGCGACCGGGGGCCAGGTTATCCTGGGCGCGGCGGTCACCCACACCATGGCCGCCACTTCACCCCTTATCCGGGAGAAACTCCCGGCCCTGGCCGCCGCGGCCGCCGCCGTCGGCTCCCCTCAGGTGCGCAATGTCGGCACCCTGGCCGGTAATGTCGTTAACGCCCAGCCGGCGGCCGACACTGCTGTCGCCCTGGTGGCCCTGGGAGCAGTGGCTATCATCCTGGGTCCGGAGGGGGAACGCCGGGTGCCGGTGGCCGAACTCTATGCGGGAGTTGGTCGCTCCCGGGTAAACCCTGGCCGTGAAATGATCACCAGGTTCACCGTTGACCTCTGGGGAGAGGGTGAGGCTTCGGCCTTTGCCCGCCTGTCACCCCGCCGCGCCCTGTCCCTGCCCCTGCTCAATGTGGCCGTGCGGGTCCAGGCAGAGGGCGGCCGGTGCACCCGAGCGCGCATCTGCGTCGCCCCGGTGGCGCAGCAGCCCCTCCTTTGCGAGGAGGCTGCGACCGTACTGGTAGGCCGGGAGCCGGATGCCGATGTCATCGCCCGGGCGGCTGCAGCCGCCAGTGCCGCGGCCCGGCCCCGGGACAGCCTCCTCAGGGGTTCCAGCACCTACCGCAAGGAGATGACCTCGGTCCTGGTGAAACGGGCCTTAAGTGAAGCTTTTTTCCAGGCAACCAGCAGGAAAACCGCGATTTATGGCGAATAGTTACTTTGTGAAGAAAAATACCAGTTAATAACTTTTTATGGCAGGCAAAGGCGTCTACCTTGGGGTAAGGGAGCCCTAGAGGTAGGCGCTTTTTTCCGCCTTGGAGAAGCAGGGTGCAGGGCTGAGGACCAAGTCGGCTAGCCAGTAAACACCGGAACCCATAACTTTACCTCCGGCTCGACCAAGGTAAAAAAGGGCCAGGGGTGGAAGTACCAACCCCTGACCCTGTACCTGCGGGATCTGTTCCGGCATAAAACCTATAGTTCGTTAACAGCAGCGGTAATCTTCGCCAGGGCCTTTTCGATGTTCTCCACGGAGTTGGCATAGGAGAGGCGCAGGTAGCCTTCCCCATACTTGCCGAAGGCCGTACCGCTCAAGGCGGCTACGCCGGCTTTTTCCATCAAAAAGGTTTCCAGCTCCTGGCTGGAAAGTCCCAGACCCTTGATGTTGGGGAAAACGTAGAAGGAACCCAGGGGCCGTTTGCAGGTAATGCCGGGAATGTTGTTCAGACCGTCGACGATAATGTCTCGCCGCTGCTTGAACTCGGCCACCATGGCTGCAGCGGCGTCCTGGGGCCCGATCAGGGCTTCCTGGGCAGCCTTCTGGGTAAAGGCGGCGGTACAGGAGTTGGAGTTGACCATCAGCTGGGCGATACGCTCGGCCAGTTCCCGGTGCATGAGGCCGTAGCCGATCCGCCAACCGGTCATGGCGTAGGTCTTGGAAAAACCGTCCAGGATAATGGTCCAGTCTTTCATCCCCGACTGGGCGGCGATGGATACCGGCTGGGCGCCGTCGTAAACAATGCGGTCGTAAATTTCATCGGCCAGGACAATAATATTCTTACCCCGGACTAGGTCGGCAATGCGGCTGATATCTGCAGCCGTGAGGACACCGCCGGTGGGGTTGGCGGGTGAGTTGATAATCAGGAGTTTAGTCCTGGGGGTAATCAGGCTCGCCAGCTCATCGACGTCCAGGCGGAAGTCATTCTCTTCGCGGATGGGGATGGGAACTGCCTTGCCGCCGACGAAATTGATAACCGATTCATAGATGGGGAAGCCGGGGTTGGGGTAAATGACTTCATCGCCAGGGTTAACTAGGGACAGGATGGTAAAAAACATGATGGGCTTACCACCGGGAACAATGACGACCTCTTCCGGGTCGTAATGGACCCCCTTCTGCCGGGTGGCATACTCGGCAATGGTCGCCCGGACCTCGGGCAGGCCGGGGGCCGGGGTGTAGTGGGTGTAACCCTCGTTAAGGGCGCGGATGCCGGCGTCAATGATGTTGCGCGGCGTGTTGAAGTCGGGTTCACCAATCTCTAGGTGGATGATCTCTTTACCCTGGGCCTCCAGGGCTTTGGCCTTGGCCAGGACCATGAAGGCGGTTTCCGTCCCCAGATTGGCCATTTTATCGGCAAGAATGTTTTCAAACACGGGTTTCTCCTCCTTGAAATGAGATGGGCGTAGTGGGAGGTGCACTTCTCACTTCCCACTTCTATTATAGTAAACCTCCGGGTTCAGGCACTGGGGCGGCAGTTCGCCCTGGAGGGCGGCCAGCAGGTTGCGGGCGGCCATCAGGGCCATATTGGTGCGGGTTTCCCAGGTGGCGCTGGCGATGTGGGGGCAGAGGACCACGTTATCCAGGTCGGCCAGGCCCGGGGCCAGGTGTGGCTCGTTCTCGAAGACATCCAGGCCGGCGCCCCAGATCTCCTTTTCCTGGAGGGCCTGGACCAGGGCCTGCTCGTCAATGACAGGACCGCGGGAGGTGTTAATCAGAATGGCCGATTTCTTCATCAGTTGCAATTCCGGCGTGCTGATCAAATGGGTGGTGGAGGGCATTAACGGTACATGCAGGGAAATGAAATCGGCTTCCTTGAGTAGGGTTTCCTTGTCGACGAAGGTGCCGCCGGTGGCCTCTTCGAAGGCCTTATTCGGCTGGACGTCATGGTAAAGGACCCGCATATCGAAGCCCTTAGCTTTACGGGCAAAGGCAGTACCGATACGGCCGCCGCCGATAACCCCCAGGGTTTTACCGGTGATCTCTTGGCCGAGCATCAGCAGGGGACCCCAGCCTTTGTATTTACCGGCGCGGGTGAATTTGTCACCCTCCACTACTCGCCGGGCGACGGCGAAGAGCAGGGCCCAGGCCATGTCAGCCGTAGCTTCCGTCAGGACGCCCGGGGTATTGCTGATCATGATGCCGTGACGGGTAGCCGCCTTCAGATCGACATTGTTAAAGCCGACGGCTACGTTGGCAAAGATTGTGGCCCCTTTGGCGGCGGTAAACACCTCGTCATCCAAAGTATCCGTCAGGAGGCAGAGGACGGCATCGCGGCCCCGGACCTTATCCAGGAGTTCAGCCTTGGTCAGGACCCGGTCTTCGGGGTTGATCTCCAGGTCACAGTGTTCGGCCAGGAGATCCAGGGCCGGCTGGGGCACCAGGCGGGTAACATAGACGTTCCATTTGGCCATCAAGAATCCCTCCAAAAATTAAGTACAACTTTATTATCACTTATATTCGACGCCGGCATGTGATCTCCTTTAAAAAAGAAAACTTTAATACAGTATACATTTAAAATAGTCTCCTTTACCCGGTCATTTTTTAGAAAACCGAGCAGGATTTTGCGCCTCGACGGCGAACTTAATTATTAAAAGTGGAGGTCTTCTTCCCGAGGAGTCTTCGTATAATCCCGGAGATTGGTCCGGGGGTTTCTACCAGGTGACCGGAAGCACCTTGGCTACGAAGGGTAATTCCCTATTGTAGCAGGCGGTATACCTGGTTTTTCGTTTGTTAAGGAGGCTGTATAAAAGTTGCAACAGCTTTTTAAGGAGGTGATGGGTGCGCAAGCGAGGATAGTAGCCGGCCGGGTAGGAGGAGAGTAAGGTTAGCATTAAAGCAATTTAAAATCAAGGAGGTGTAAACCGTAGCAGATAAGCTACGGGAGTAGATGAGGAAAGGTTTACGAATGCTGGTAGTCCTGTTGCTGGCCCTGGTGGTAGCGGTGGCTGGCGCCGGTTGCGGCGGCGGTCAGAAAGCGGCTACAGACAATAGCAAGGGTGGCGGCCAGGCGGCTGGCGGCGGCCAGGACCAGAACCAAAAGATGAAGGTGGCTTTTGTTTATGTGGGTCCGGTGGGTGACGCCGGCTGGAGCTGGGAGCATGACCAGGGCCGCAAGTACCTGGAACAAAAACTGCCCTGGGTGGAAACCAGCTACATGGAGAATGTTCCTGAAGGGGCCGATTGCGAGCGCGTCCTTACCGAGCTGGCCGAAAAAGGCAACAAGATTATCTTTGCCACTAGCTTCGGTTATATGGATTACGTAATCAACGTTGCCAAGAAATACCCCAATGTCGTCTTCATGCACTGCTCCGGGTACAAGACGGCGGCTAACGTGGGCACCTACTTCGGTGCCATGGAAGAGGCCCGTTACCTATCGGGTATTGTGGCCGGCAAGATGACCAAGAAAAATGTCCTGGGCTTTGTCGCCGCCCATCCCATCCCCGAGGTTATCCGTGGCATCAATGCCTTTACCCTGGGGGCGCGTTCCGTTAACCCCAATGTTAAGGTGAAGGTAGTTTGGACCAATACCTGGTACGATCCGGCGGCGGAAAAGCAGGCGGCCCTGAGCCTGTTGGACGCCGGGTGCGATGTCATCGCCCAGCATCAGGACACCCCGGGACCGCAGCAGGCGGCCCAAGAGAAGGGGGCCTATGGTATCGGCTATGACAGCGATATGAGCCAGTTCGCCCCCAACGCCACCCTGACTTCGCCCATCTGGAACTGGGGTCCCTACTATGTGAAGACGGTGGAAGCCGTGAAAAACGGCACCTGGAAACCCGACCAGTACTATGGCACCATGAAGGACGGGATCATCGGCCTGGCGCCCTTCAACAAGATGGTGCCCCAGGATGTCCGTGACCTGGTAGAAAAGAAGAAGCAAGAGATTATTAACGGTAAATTCTTCGTCTTCCAGGGCCCCATCAAAGACCAGAGCGGCAAGGTCCGGGTCCAGGAAGGCCAAAAGATGAGCCACGATGATATCCTCGGCTTTAACTGGTTCGTTGAAGGTGTCGAGGGCGAAATCCCTAAATAGAGGTCTCTTTTAGAAGCGGGGCCGTGGGATTTACTTCCACGGCCCTTATCATAACTGACGGGTTAAGTACTATAATAATAATTACTCAAAAATTTAATGATAAATAACTGCGACCGGCAGGAATCTGCACTGGCTGTAGCGAATTGACTTAATGAAATGTCATAGAAGACAGCGCCTGGTCTTACCCCGTGGGGATAACCCGGAAGGCTGTAAGTGGATCAGAGAATTTTAACATTAGCCGTGCAGCCTCATAGGGGATATGACGGCATGGCTATGTTTACCTCTCAAGGAGGAATACGGGCATGACAGTACCGCTGGTTGAGATGCGGGGGATCACCAAGGTTTTCCCAGGGGTGGTGGCCAATGACGGCGTTAACCTGGCCGTCCACGCCGGGGAGATTCACGCCCTGCTGGGGGAGAATGGGGCTGGCAAGAGTACCCTCATGAGCGTCCTGACAGGTCTGTACCGGCCGGACGGCGGCGCGATCTACCTGGACGGGCAGCGGGTCAACTTTCGCTCCCCCAGGGACGCCATTGCGGCGGGTATCGGTATGGTCCACCAGCACTTTCGCCTGGTGGCGCCCTTTACGGTGACGGAGAATGTCGCCCTGGGGCTCAAGGGAGGCCTTAAGCTTAACTTGAACCGGCTGGGCGGGGAGATAGCCGAACTTTCCAGGGAGTACGGCCTCCAGGTGGACCCCCAGGCCCGGGTCTGGCAGCTCTCAGTAGGGGAGCAACAGCGGGTAGAGATTATCAAGCTCCTCTACCGGAAAGCGCGGGTCTTGATCCTGGATGAACCAACAGCCGTCTTGACCCCCCAGGAGGCCCGGGACCTCTACCAGACCTTGAAAAAGATGGCCAGCCAGGGTTGCGCCGTGATCTTTATTACCCATAAACTGCAAGAAGTCATGGATGCGGCCGACACTATCACCATCCTCCGGGGTGGTAAAACAGTGGCCACGGTGCCCAAAGCGGAAACCAGTGAAAAAGAACTGGCACGGATGATGGTCGGCCGGGAGATCGCCTGGCAGGGAGATAAGCCCGCCGCCCCAAAGGGCGCGAAGGTCCTGGAGATTAAGGATTTAAAGGCCTTAAACGATAAGGGCCTGCCGGCCCTGCGGGGTATCAACCTGGAGGTCTACGCCGGGGAAATCCTAGGCATTGCCGGGGTGGCTGGAAACGGCCAGCGGGAGCTGGCGGAGGTCATCGCCGGCTTACGGCCCTGCCGCGGGGGTACCATCACCGTCGCCGGGCAGGAACTCGGCCAGTGCGACCCCTGCCGGGTCATCAAGGCCGGGGTTGGTTATATACCTGAGGACCGCCTGGGTACGGGGCTGATACCCAACCTGGGCGCCGTAGATAACCTGCTCCTGAAGGAGTATCGCCATCCCCGCTGGGGCCGGACCCTGATGAACCGCCGGGCGGCGCGCCTGTGGGCCAACGAACTGGTGGAGCACTTTAAAGTCAAGATGGCCGGCCTGGAGGCCCCGGTAAAGATGATGTCCGGCGGCAACCTGCAGCGGCTGCTCCTGGCCCGGGAGATCTCCTCGCGGCCGCGCCTGCTGGTGGCCGTCTACCCGGCCCGGGGCCTGGATGTGGGCGCTACCGAGGCTGTCCACCGCCTGCTCCTGGAGCAACGGGCTGCCGGTACAGCCATCCTTCTGGTCTCTGAAGACCTGGAAGAGCTCTTCCGCCTGGCCGACCGGATCGCCGTCATGTACGAGGGCCAGATTATGGGCCTGGTGGCCACCGGTGCAGCCAGTACCGAGGAACTGGGCCTGATGATGGCCGGGGCGAAAAGAATGGAGGTCGGAGCCTGATGCCAGCTACACCTGCACCCAAACCTGATACTACCGGCCGGGGTTCAGGGGCCACTGCCAGGCCTTTCATTACCTGGGAGAAGCGCCTGGAGCCCTCGCGCTTCATGGCTCTAGTGGTTCCCATTATCTCGGTGATCCTGGCCCTGGCCGTGGGCGCCATCTTCCTGGCGGCCACCGGCTTTCAACCAATGAAAGTCTACCAGAGCATGCTCAACGGGGCTATTGGTTCTAAGTACGGCATTTCGGAGACCATCGTCAAGGCCATCCCTTTGATGCTGGCGGGCTTAGGAGTTTCCGTGGCCTTCCGCATGCTCCTCTGGAACATCGGCGCTGAGGGCCAGTTTTATATGGGTGCCTTTGGCGCCAGCTGGGTGGCCCTGACCTTTCCCCATTTACCGGCCTATATCATGCTGCCGGCCATGTTCCTGGCTGGATGCCTGATGGGCGCCCTGTGGGCCTTGCTCCCGGCCCTGCCCCGGGCGAAATGGGGTGTCAATGAGGTAATCACTACCCTGATGCTGAACTATGTGGCCATCCTTTGGGTGGATTACCTGGTTTACGGCCCCTGGAAAGACCCCAAGGGATTCAATTTTCCCCTGACTGCTCCCTTTAGTGATGCTGCTGCGCTGCCGACCCTTGCCGGTACCCGGGTGCACCTGGGCCTGATCTTCGCCCTGGTGGCAGCCGTAATCCTGGCCATTATCCTCTGGCGTACCAGGTGGGGCTATGAGATCCGGGTTATCGGCGAGAGCCCCCGGGCCGCCCGCTACGCTGGTATGAATATTGAGCGCAATATTATCCTGGTCATGCTCCTGAGCGGCGCCCTGGCCGGGCTGGCCGGCATGAGCGAGGTGGCCGGCATTACCCACCGCCTGCAGCACGGCATTTCCCCGGGGTACGGCTATACAGCCATTATCGTCGCCTGGCTGGCCAAGCTCCATCCGGCGACCATCATCCTGGTCTCCATCCTCTTCGGCGGTCTGATTGTCGGCGGTTACAGCGTTCAGACCTCCGGGGTGCCGGCGGCGACGGTCTCCATGCTCCAGGGGGCCATTCTCTTCTTCGTCCTGGGGGGCGAGATCTTGACCCACTACCGGCTGCATTTCGGCAGCAAGGAGGGTAAATAAATATTATGGAAAACTCGGTCTGGATTGCCACCCTGGCGGCGGCCATTACCGCCGGTACGCCTATCCTCTTTGCCGCCCTGGGGGAGATTATCGCCGAACGGGCCGGTATCCTCAACCTGGGGGTGGAGGGGATGATGCTCGTGGGGGCGGTGACGGGCTTTATGGTCGCCGTCAAGACCGCTAACCCCTGGCTGGGGTTCCTGGTGGCCCTGATAGCCGCCGGGGCGACGGCTTTGATCTTCGCCTTTTTAACCATCACCCTGCGGGCCAACCAGGTAGTCACCGGCCTGGCCCTGACCATCTTTGGCACCGGCTTGAGCGGTTTCCTGGGGAAACCTTTTGTGGGGATTCCCCTGCCCATGAGTTTTAAGCCGGTGGCTATCCCCATCCTTTCCCAGATCCCGATCTTGGGCCCGATTTTCTTCCGTCACGACGCCCTGGTATACTTGAGCTATATCTTGATCCCCATCCTTTGGTACTATTTCTACCGCACCCGGCCGGGATTGAACCTGCGGGCAGTAGGGGAGAACCCGGCGGCGGCCGATGCCCTGGGGGTCAATGTCTTTGCCCTGCGCTATATCTACGTGATCATCGGCGGCATGCTGGCCGGGGCCGGGGGCGCCTTCCTATCCCTGGCCTACGCTCCCAGCTGGCTGGAGAACATGACCGCCGGCCGCGGCTGGATTGCCGTGGCCCTGGTCATCTTCGCCGTCTGGGACCCGGTCAAGGCTTTGCTGGGCTCTTACCTCTTCGGGGGCGTCGACGCCCTCTCCTACACCCTCCAGGCGGCGACGAAGATCGCCATCCCTTCCTTCTTCTTAAAGATGCTGCCCTATATCCTGACGGTAATCGTCCTCATCATCGCTACCCGCCAGACCATGGTCAAGCATGTGGGCGCGCCGGGGGCACTGTCCATCCCCTACGATCGGGAGGAAAGGTAGCCAGAAGTGGCAGGGCTTCGCTAGTGACTTTAGTGGACTGGTTTATGAGTCGGGTAACGCCCCTTGCATAAGTAAAGAGATCAGGGCAAAGGCCATATTAGGCCTTTAAACCGTTAAAATTTACTCCCGGGTAAGCAGGATTAAATAAATTGAGGTCGAATTAATATATGTAAAAGTTAGTTGGCAGGCATACTAGCGGGACGGCTTTGGCAAGATGGGTAGGTGCGGGTCGAGGTCACCAGGAAGGCCGCCCGCATCTCGCCCGTTGCGCTGCCGCACATCTCATTTACGGGGGGAAAGAGGCATGGGTGACGCGATGCGACCGCTACCCTTTAGAAAACTATTAAACTGGGTTCTGGAAGAAAACCGGAAGTTCCACAGCATCTTTGGTATACCCCGGGAGAAATTCTTCCAGGCGGAAAAAGGTATTTACCGGCAATTATTTGGGGAATATTTGGAGAATGTTATCGGGCCGGCGGCCGGTCCCCATACCCAGCTGGCCCAGAATATCGTCGCTGCCTACCTGGCCGGCGGCCGCTTCTTTGAGCTGAAGACGGTCCAAATCCTGGATCGGCTGGAACTCCCCAAACCTTGCATCAATGCGACCGATGAGTGTTATAACGTTGAATGGTCAACGGAGCTAGCCATCGAAGAAGCCTTTAACGAGTATGTCAAGGCCTGGTTCCTGCTGCACGTTTTACAAAAGGAACTCTGGGGCAGCGACAGGCGCGGCTTTATGTTCAACATGAGTGTGGGTTACGATCTGCAGGGTATTAAATCCCCCAAGGTCGACGGCTTTATCGAGGGTCTTAAGGACGCCTCGTCTACCGCCATCTTCCAGGAGTGCCGGACGGTACTTAAGGAGGAGGTTGACCGCTTCACAGCTGTGGATGCCGCTTTTATCGATGGCATCTCACCCCACATCTGCAGTTCCGTCACCCTTTCCACCATGCACGGCTGCCCGCCGGCGGAGATCGAGACCATCTGCCGTTATCTCCTGGCTGAGAAGCAGCTTCATACCTTTGTCAAACTGAATCCCACCCTCTTGGGCTATGATTTTGTCAGAGAAACCTTGGACAAAATGGGCTATGGCTATATCCAGTTAAAAGAGGCATCCTTCAGCCACGACCTGCAGTACGCCGACGGCCTGGCCCTGGTGCAGAGGTTGCAGGAGTTCGCCCGGGAGCAAGGCCGGGGCTTTGGCGTTAAACTCTCCAACACCCTGCCGGCACAAATCACCCGGGGCGAGCTCCCCGGTGAGGAGATGTATATGTCGGGCCGGGCCCTTTATGCCTTGACCATCAACCTGGCCGCTCTGCTGGCCCGGGAGTTTAATGGCCGCTTGAAGATCTCCTACGCCGGCGGGGGTGACGCCTGGAACATCCCTGGTATCTTCGCAACGGGCATCTGGCCCATCACCGTAGCTACAACCCTACTAAAGCCGGGCGGCTACCTGCGCTTGCAGCAAATAGCCGCGGAACTGGCCGCACGGCTGGAGGATGTTGACGGTGTAGATGTCACCAGGCTGGCCGGGCTGGCGGCCGGGGCCGTGCAGGACCCTAACTTCCGCAAGGAGAAAAGGGCCGTCCCTAGCCGCAAGTTAAACCGGAAACTGCCCCTGACGGACTGTTTTGTCGCGCCCTGTACCGTCGGTTGTCCCATTGGCCAGGATGTACCGGAATACATCCGGCTGGTGGGGGAGAAGCGGTACCACGAGGCCTTTGAGCTGATAACCACTAAGAATCCCCTGCCCTTTATCACCGGCAGCATCTGCACCCAGCACTGCGCCGCCAAATGCACCCGCCTGGATTACGATGAACCGGTGCTTATCCGGTCGATGAAGAAGGTGGCGGATGAAGAGGGTTACCCGGTTAAGGTCGAGGCTGGGCCGGAAACGCAACGAACCACTGTTCGCGTGGCCGTGATCGGGGCGGGACCGGCGGGCCTGGCGGCCGGTTACTTCTTGGCCCGGGCCGGCCTGGGGGTTACCATCTTTGATGAAAGGGAAAAACCGGGCGGTACGGTGGCTTATGTGATCCCGGATTTCCGCATTTCCGGTGAGGCCATCGCCAGGGACCTGGAACTGGTACAGGCTACGGGTGTCAAATTCCAGCTGGGTGCCAGCCCCAACCTGACCGTGGCCCAGCTCTGGGAAAAAGGCTTTAAATACGTCTTCCTGGCCCCGGGGGCCGGGAAAACCCAAACCTTGCAACTAAAGGGTGGCGGGGAACGGGTCACCGGCGCCGTGGAATTCCTGTCGCGTTTTAAAGTCGACCCGCAGGCGGTGCACCTGGGTAAAAAGGTGGCCGTCATCGGCGGCGGCAACACCGCCATAGACGCCGCCCGGGCGGCCCGGCGGGTCCCCGGCGTCGAGGAAGTCTATATTATCTACCGCCGCACCCGGGCGTATATGCCGGCCAGCCAGGAAGAACTCCAGGAGGCCCTGGCTGAGGGTATAATCTTGAAAGAACTCCTGGCCCCCTACTCCTGGTCGGCAGGGGTATTGAGGTGTCAGAACATGGAACTCGCTGCCCTGGACGCCTCGGGGCGACCAGGAGTAGTCGCCCGGGAGGGCGAGTTCGAAGATTTGGCCGTCGACGCCGTTCTGGCCGCCACTGGCCAGGTGGTGGACGCGGCCTTCCTGGAGCGCAACGGTATTACCAGGGACGCCCGGGGCCGGGTTGTTGTCGACCCGGATACCAATGAGACCAGGGTAGCTAATGTCTTTATCGGCGGCGACGCCCTGCGCGGCCCGGCCACTATAGTAGAAGCCATTGCCGATGGCCGTAAAGCGGCTGCGGCGATCCTCGCCCGGGAGGGCCTGACGCCGCCCGCCACGGCCAGGGTGGCCTTCGATGATGATCAGAGGCTTAGGGAGGTTAACCAGAAGAAGGGCCTCCTCCAGGGCCCCTTTAACGACCCGGGCCAGGAACCGGGGCGCTGCCTGGAGTGCGGTTTTATCTGCAACATCTGCACGGAGGTCTGCCCCAACCGGGCCAACGTCGCCGTCCAGGCGGGTAACGCCGTTTTCCATAATCGTAACCAGATCATCCACGTTGACGGTATGTGTAACGAATGCGGCAACTGCGCCACCTTCTGCCCCTACGACGGCGCCCCGTATAAAGACAAATTGACCCTCTTCTGGAGCGAGGAGGATTTCAACAACAGCCAGAATAACGGCTTCCTCCTCCTGGAGGGTGGGGAGGAACCAGTCTTCAAAGTCAGGCTTGACGGCCAGGTACTGGAGGTTAAATTCGCGGCCAACGGTCAGACTGATACCAGCTTAGATAAAAGCGTTGCCGACCTGCTCCTGGCAACGTACCGGGACTACCGGCACCTCTTCTAAGCCACGATAATAAGGAGGACCCCAAAGAGACCCATCCGGGGCCGCTTATATGGCGGCCCCGGGAGCTTAATTTAACAGGGGTTTAATGTCACCCCTGTTTTTAATTTTATTTAAAAATCTCTGGTTGCCGGCAGGAAAAATTAAATTCATATTGAATAAATAAGCATAAAATAAAGCGTGGTTACATGGAGGGATAATTATGCCCCGGACCGTAGTTATGGCCTTTGGCGGTAACGCCATTACCCGCCCCGGCGAGAAGGGTACCTTTGCCGAGCAGAAGGCCAATGTCACCGCCACCTGCCGGCAGCTGGTCGATCTCGTCCGCGAGGGGTATCGCCTGGTTTTGACCCATGGCAATGGTCCCCAGGTGGGCAATCTGCTGCTTAAAAACGAAATGGCCAAGGATGTTGTACCGGCCATGCCCCTAGACGTTTTGGTGTCCAACACCCAGGGTTCCATTGGTTACGCCATCCAGCAGGCCCTGGGGTATGAACTGGCCTGCCACGGTTTAGAGGTACCGGTGGCGGCTATAGTTACCCAGGTGGTGGTGGCAGACTCTGACCCGGCTTTCCAGAACCCTACCAAGCCGGTGGGTCCCTTTTACAGCCGGGAGGAAGCCGAAAAGCTGATGCGGGAACGAGGCTACCGCATGGTCGAGGACAGCCACCGCGGCTGGCGGCGGGTGGTTCCTTCGCCCAAACCCCTGGAGATCATTGAGCGAGAAGCCATTAAAGCCCTGACCCGGGCGGGTATTATTGTGGTGGCCGCCGGGGGCGGCGGCATCCCGGTGGTGCGCCGGGATGACGGCAGCCTGGAAGGCGTCGAGGCCGTTATTGACAAGGACCGGGCCGCCACCATCCTGGCCAGCCAGGTCGAGGCGGAGGTTCTCTTCCTGCTCACCGATGTCGAACGGGTCTGCCTGGATTACGGCTTACCCACCCAGCGGGAAGTAGCCAGGTTAACGGTTGACGAGGCCCAGCGCTACCTGGCTGAGGGGCAATTTCCCCCGGGGAGCATGGGTCCCAAGGTGGAAGCGGCCATCGCCTTTGTAGCAGCAGGGGGCGAGAAGGCGATCATCGGCTCCCTGGCCCGGGCCGCCGAAGCGGTTGCCGGCCGTTCCGGCACGGAGATCGTCGCCGGGTAAAGGCGGGAGTGTTGAGCAAAAATATGGAGGGGCGACAGGTGTGGATGCCTTTCAAATCATCGGCCCGGTAATGATCGGGCCCTCCAGTTCCCATACCGCCGGGGCGGTGCGCATTGGCCGCCTGGCCCGGGCCATCCTGGGTGAGCAGCCCGTCCGGGCGGAGATCCTCCTCCACGGCTCCTTCGCCCGCACCTTCCGTGGCCACGGCACCGACCGCGCCCTGGTGGCCGGCCTGCTGGGCTTTGACGTTGCCGATGAACGGGTGCGGGAGGCCCTGGAACTGGCGCCGGCGGCCGGCCTGGAGGTTAGCTTCGGCGAGAAGGACCTGGGCGATGTGCACCCCAATTCGGTACAGTTGAATCTCCAGGGCCCGGAGCGGCGGGTCCGGGTAGTGGCCTCTTCCCTGGGCGGCGCCCAGGTGCTGGTCAGGAAAATTGACGATTTTGAAGTAGAACTCAATGGCGACCTGCCGACCCTGGTGGCGGCTTACCCCGACCGGCCGGGAATAATAGCAGCAGTGACTGCTTTACTGGCCGGCGTGGGGGTAAATATTGCCGGTATGCGGGTTTCCCGTAAGGAAGCCGGTGAACAGGCCCTGATGGTCGTGGAGACCGACCAGCCTATCCCTCCGGGGTTGGTGCCGGCCATGCGGGCTCTACCAATGATGGAGCGGGTGATCCAGATTGACCCGGTATAACTTCCAGAGCATGGCTGAACTCATGCAAATAGCCGGAGATGAAGGTTTAACCCTGGCCGGGGCGGTCAGCCGTTACCAGGAAGACCTGGAGGGCAAGACCCGGCAGGAGATTCGCCAGGTGATGGCTGACCGGCTGGCGGTCATGCGGGCGGCGGCCCGGAAGGGCCTCAGTGAGGAGATCCGTTCCCCCAGCGGCCTGGTGGGGGGCGGCGGCAAGCTCCTAGAGGAAAGACGCCTGAACGGCCAGAGTCTCTGCGGCAGTACCACCGCCCGGGCTATTGCCATTGCCATGGCCGTAGCCGAGATCAACGCCTCCATGGGCCGGGTGGTGGCCGCACCGACGGCCGGTTCCTGCGGTATCCTGCCCGGGGTTCTCCTGGCCTTGGAGGCGGAAAAGGGTCTGGAGGAAGACCGGCTCATCGACGGTCTCTTTGCCGCCGCCGGTATTGGCATGGTGGCCGCCCGGCAGGCCTCCCTTTCCGGGGCCGCCCTGGGCTGCCAGGCCGAAGTGGGCGTAGCTGCTGCCATGGCGGCGGCAGCAGCCGTGGAAATGGTTGGCGGGGAAGCGGAACGGGCCGCCAATGCCGCCGGGATAGCCCTCCAGAGCCTGATGGGCCTGGTTTGTGACCCGGTGGGCGGCCTGGTGGAGATCCCCTGCGTCAAGCGCAACGCTGCCGGCGCGGCCCAGGCCCTGGTAGCGGCCGATATCGCCCTGGCCGGGGTCCGGTGTTATATACCCCTGGATGAGATAATTGCCGCCATGGTTCAGGTCGGTCGCGCCCTGCCGTCGGCTTTGCGGGAAACCGGTACCGGCGGGATAGCCGCCTGCCCCACGGCCCGGAAACTGGCGGCCCAGATCGGGATCAAGACCGTGGATCAGGCTTCTTCCCAGTAAAGCCTTCTTAAATAAAGCCTGCAAAAAGTAAGCCCCGATGCCCACGGGTCTATCCCGCGGGTACCGGGGTTTCTAGTCCCGAAAATCAGTGCTGGCGAGAGTCCAGGCAAGATAGCCTCGTATATTGGCAGCCAACGCCCCGCCGGATTAAGCTTTACTAACACTTTTAGTCTAAAAGTAAACCTTATTTAGCAACTGGGGGAGGAAAATGAACCGGAGTGTCGAAATGATGTTATCGATGGAAATAGTAAGGTTTCATCGCATCGGGAAGCGTAAATCAAGGGCAACTACGCCCAGGGAGGAATAAAGAATGCCGGTACAGCGCTTTTTCTTGAGCACCGAATTCAGCTTCGGGCCGGGTGCCAGGAAGGAACTCACCCGCCTGGTGCAGGCTGAAGACCGGGTAATTATAATCACCGATGCCGGGCTGGTAAAAGCCGGAGTAGTGGCTATGGTGGAAGAGGTATTGCAGGGCCGGGTGGCCGGTTTGGAGGTCTTCAGCCAGGTGTCCGTCAACCCCCACGCGGCGGACGTCGAGGCGGCCTGCCGCGCGGCCCGGACGTGCGGGGCCACGGCGGTGGTGGCCGTCGGCGGCGGCAGCCCCATGGACGTGGCCAAGATGGTCAGCGTCCTCCTGACCAACCCGGGTACCCTGGCGGATTACCAGTGGGAGCGCAAACCCTTTACCCGGCCGGGCCTGAAGTTAATCGTCCTGCCTACCACCGCCGGGACCGGCAGCGAGGGGACGGCGACGGCGGTGATTATCGACCGCGACACCAAACAGGGTATAGTGGGGGACGAACTCCTGCCCAGGGCGGCCCTGCTGGACCCGGAGCTGATGGCCAGCCTGCCGCCGGCCATTACCGCCACCACCGGGATGGACGCCCTGACCCACGCCGTGGAAGCTTTAGTAGCCAGGGGAGCCAACCCCTTTACCAATGCTCTGGCGGCCGAGGCCGTGCGCCTGATTGCTAAATACCTGCGCCGGGCCTTTGCCTGCGGTGACGACTTAGAGGCCCGGGAGGGCATGGCCCTGGCCAGTACCCTGGCCGGGGTGGCCATGGACCAGGCCGGCCTAGGAGTGGTCCACGCCATGGCCGGGCCATTGAGCAGTTATTACAACGTCCCCCACGGCCTGGCCAATGCCGTGGTCCTGCCCCTGGGCATGCGTTACAATCTGGTGGCTGTACCCGAGAAGTATGCCTTCATCGCCGGCCTGTTGGGGGTGCCGGTCCAGAACCTGACGTCCCGGGCGGCGGCCCTGGAAGCCGTCCGGGCTGTCCAGGAACTCCAGGCCGACCTGCAGATCCGGCCTACCCTGAAGGACGATCTGCGGGATCCGGCCGACATCGAAAAGTTCGCCCGGGAGGCAGTGGCCATGTTTATCTGCCGGGCCAACCCGCGGGTGGTCAGTGCGGCTGATTGCCAGAGGCTGTTTGCAGAGGTCTTCGTCTATAAAGAGTAACGGCGATCAATGACAAAGGTAGGGCTCGGCATTTAATCAAGCTACAATTTTGCCTGATATGTTCACCCATAAAAAATACCTGAAAAGTTTTATGACGTAGCAGGAATTTCTCCCCCGGAAGCGAATATCATATTAACAACCACATACCGGGCGGATGAGGGGAGTGGAAGAGACCCTTTTGCAGGGCGCCGAAGGAGCAATTTTCCCCGGCAGGTGACGGGGAAAGGAACCTCTCAGGCAAAAGTACTACTCCCGGACCCAACTCTGGAGAGTTTCTTTAAAGCCGGGTTTGAGCATAGATTCAGCCCGGGCTGCCAGGCAACCGTCTGGACTGGGAACAACCAGGCTTTAAGGAACACCAAAGGGGAAGGTAGGCAACTGCCTAATCTCTCAGGTACCAGGACAGAGGCCATCACCGTTTTTTAACGGGGATGGCTTTTTTTGTGGACATACTAATGACAGCGAGGTGGGGTTAAGTGGCAGATTTAAAGGCGTCAGATTTAAAGCAGACGCCCCTTTATGCGGAACATGTGGCCGCCGGGGCGAAAATGGTGGAGTTCGGCGGCTGGCTCATGCCCGTCCAGTACAGCGGTATTATCGAAGAGCACCAGCGGGTGCGCACAGCTGCCGGGCTCTTCGACGTCTCCCATATGGGGGAGATTACCATTAAGGGTCCCGACGCCCTGAAGCTGGTCCAGAAACTGGTTACCAATGACGCCAGCCGGGCCACCGGCGACCGGGTGGTATACAGCCCCATGTGCTATCTGGACGGAGGTGTTGTCGATGACCTGTTGATCTATCCCCGGGGGGAAGGGGAGTACCTCCTGGTGGTCAACGCCGGCAACATCGACAAGGACTTCGCCTGGATCCAGGAGCATACCGCCGGTTTCCAGGTGGAGGTGAAAAACATCTCGCCAGCCACGGCCCAGCTGGCCCTGCAGGGACCCCGGGCCCTGGCGATCCTCCAGCCGTTAACGAAGGTGGATCTGGCTCCCTTGGGTTATTATCGCTGGACCGAGGGGGAGGTCCTGGGAGTGCACTGCCTGATCTCCCGCACCGGCTATACCGGTGAAGACGGCTTTGAGCTTTACTTTGAGGCGGCTGCGGCCCCGGCTATGTGGCGCCAGCTCCTGGCCGCAGGTCAAGAGGCTGGCCTGGTACCGGCCGGCCTGGGGGCCCGGGATACCTTGCGGTTGGAGGCGGCCCTACCCCTCTACGGCCACGAGTTAAGCCCGACCATCAGCCCCCTGGAAGCGGGCCTGGGCCGTTTCGTGCGCCTGGATAAGGGCGAGTTCAACGGCCGGGAGGCCCTGGCGGCCCAGCAGGAAGCCGGGGTCAAGCGGCAACTGATGGGGCTCACCATGCTCGACCGGGGGATTCCCCGGCCGGGATACCCTGTCCTGGCGGGGGGCCGGGAGATTGGCCAGGTGACTTCGGGCTCCCCGGCACCGACCCTGGGACAAAATATCGCCCTGGCCCTGGTAGAGGCAGGAACTGCTACCGTCGGCGGCGAACTAGAAGTGGGCATTCGCGGCCGCGCCAACCGCGCCCTGGTGGTGAAACTCCCCTTCTACCGCCGCCCGCAATAGCAAGCAGAATCGTCTCTGGTGTCACCATGATGTTGCAATACACCATCAATGCAGAGGTGTAAATGCAGGGACTTACCCAAAGTGGCGAGTCGCATCTACAAATGAGGGCAGCGAGAGATGGGCCCAACAGCTTTAATCTGAAACTGGTGCAACCAGTTTCGACAGGTATCCCACCTCCCACCTCTCACTTCCCACATCTCATTCAAAGGAGGAATTGCCAGCATGGATTTCCCCGCCAACTTACACTACAGCAAAGACCACGAATGGGTGGAAATCGATGGCAACCGGGCCCGCATCGGTATCACCGATTACGCCCAGGAATCCTTGGGGGACATCGTCTTCGTAGAATTACCCCAGGTCGGTGACGAACTGTCCGCCGGTGACAGCTTTGGCGTCGTCGAGTCCGTCAAATCGGCCTCCGACGTCTACGCTCCGGTAGGGGGCAAGGTTGTCGCCGTCAACGAAGCCCTCCTGGATGCCCCCCAGGATATCAACACCGACCCTTACGGCAAGGGCTGGATGATTGAACTAGAATTAGTTGACCCGGGTGAAGTAGAGAGCCTGATGGATGCTGGTGCTTACCAGCAACTGGTGAAGGAGGAGAAGGGGGAGTAAGGGGATGACCTACATTCCCACCACGGCAGCGGAGCAGCAGCAGATGCTGGCGGCCTGCGGTGCCAACCGGATGGAAGAGCTTTTTAGTGATATACCTAACAGCGTGCGCCTGGGCCGGGAGCTCGATCTCCCCCGGCCCATGGCGGAGGCTGAGGTCTGGCGCCACCTGGAGGAACTGGCCGGGAAGAACAAAAGGCTGGTTTCCTTCCTGGGGGCCGGGGCCTACGAACACTTTATTCCCAGCGTGGTCGATCACCTCCTGGCCCGTTCCGAGTTTTACACGGCCTACACGCCCTATCAACCGGAGATTAGCCAGGGGACCCTCCAGGCCATCTTTGAGTTTCAGTCCTTAATCTGCGAGTTGACCGGCTTAGATGTAGCCACGGCCTCCCATTACGACGGGGCCACGGCCACGGCCGAGGCGGCCCTGGTAGCTTGCAACGCCACCCGGCGGCCTAAAATTTTGGTCTCCCGGGCTGTAAACCCCCAGTACCGGACGGTCCTGGCCACCTATGCCCGGGGTCAGGGCGTGGAACTGGTGGAGGTACCCCTGCAGGATGGCCGGACGGACCTGGCGGCCATGGAAGAACTATTGAACCAGGCGTCTGGGGAAGTCGCCGGGGTAATCCTGCAGAACCCCAATTTCTTTGGTCAAATTGAAACTATGGCTTCAGCCACCGATCAGACCCGCAAAGCCGGAGCCTTGAGTATTGCCGTCGTTGACCCCATTTCCCTGGGGCTGCTGGCGGCCCCGGGCGAGTACGGCGCCGACCTAGCCGTAGGCGAAGGCCAGGGCCTGGGCAATCCCCTGAACTTCGGCGGTCCCTACCTGGGTTTTATCGCCGCCCGAGAGAAATTGCTCCGGCGCCTACCGGGCCGCATCGTCGGCCGGACCACGGACGTGGACGGCAAACGCGCCTATGTCCTGACCCTCCAGGCCCGGGAACAGCATATCCGCCGGGAGAAGGCCACCTCCAACATCTGCTCCAACGAGGCCCTTTGCGCCCTGGCGGCCACCATCTACCTGGCCACCCTGGGCAAGGAAGGCCTGCAGGAGGTAGCCCGCCAGTGCCTGCTGAAGGCCCATTACGCCCAGGAGCAGCTGGCCACCCTGCCTGGGGTGACGCCGCTCTTTAAGGGGCCTTTCTTCCATGAATTTGTCCTGCAAACAAATCTGGCGCCAGCCGCGGTAGCGCGGCGCCTGGCGGAGAAGGGGTTGGCCGCCGGGTTTGACCTAGGGCGCTTTTATCCTGAGCTAACAGGCGCCCTGCTCTTTACCGTCACTGAAGTCCGGACCAGGGCTGAGATCGACGCCCTGGTGGCGGCCATGGGGGGGATACTAGCATGAAGACGGAACCCTTACTCTTTGAACTCGGCGCCCCGGGACGGCAGGGATATACTCTACCAGAGTGTGACGTACCGGGGAAAGTGGAGGCTTATCTTTCCGAAGCAACCCGCCGCCGGGCCCCTGCCGCCTTGCCGGAATTGAGCGAAGTGGAGGTTGTGCGCCATTTTACCCATTTATCGAGCCTGAACTACGGCGTGGACACCGGTTTCTATCCCCTGGGTTCCTGTACCATGAAATATAACCCCAAGGTCAACGAGGCAGCCGCCGACCTGCCCGGCTTTACTAACCTGCATCCTTACGTCCCCGCCGAGGCCGCCCAGGGGGCGCTGGAACTCATGTATAACCTGCAGGCGTACCTGGCGGAGATTACCGGCATGGCCGCCGTCACCCTGCAACCGGCGGCCGGGGCCCACGGGGAATATACCGGCCTGGATATCATCGCCGCCTACCACCGCAGCCGCGGCGATCGGGAGCGGCGGCAGGTGCTGGTCCCGGATTCCGCCCACGGTACCAACCCGGCCAGCGCCGCCATGGCCGGCCTGGAGGTGGTCCAGGTACCCTCCGATGAGCGGGGCCTGGTGGATTTGGCAGCCCTGCGGGCCGCCGTCGGTCCCCGGACCGCCGCCCTGATGCTGACCAACCCCAACACCCTGGGCCTTTTTGAGAGCAATATTGAAGAGATGGCGGCCATTGTCCACGCAGCCGGCGGCCTCCTCTATTATGACGGCGCCAACTTGAACGCCATTATGGGTATCACCCGGCCGGGGGATATGGGCTTTGACGTGGTCCACCTGAACCTGCATAAGACCTTCGCCACCCCCCACGGCGGCGGCGGTCCCGGCAGCGGTCCGGTGGGGGTGCAGGAGAACCTGAAGCCCTTCCTGCCGGTACCGGTGGTGGCCCGCCGGGAGGACGGCCAGTATTACCTGGATTACGACCGGCCCCAGAGCATCGGCCAGGTCCGTTCCTTCTATGGCAACTTCGGCGTCCTGGTCAAGGCCTACACCTATATCCGCTCTCTGGGAGCCCCGGGTCTGAAAAGGGTCAGCGAGCAGGCCGTCCTGAACGCCAACTACATGCTGGCGCGCCTCAGACCCTACTTCAAAGTGCCTTTTGACCGGGTGTGCAAGCACGAGTTCGTCATCGCCCCGCCCTCGGAGGCAAGCGACACCGGCGTCCATACCCTGGATATAGCCAAACGCCTTCTGGACTACGGTTTCCACGCCCCGACCATCTACTTCCCCCTCATTGTCCATGAGGCCATGATGATCGAGCCCACGGAAACGGAGCCCAAGGAGACCCTGGACGCCTTTTGCGATGCTTTGATTGCTATTAGTAAAGAGGCCTTAGCGAACCCCGAGGTCCTGCATCAGGCCCCCCACAACACCCCGGTGCGCCGCCTGGACGAGGTGGGTGCCGCCCGGAACCCGGTGTTACGCTGGCAGGGCAAGTAAGAGAAGATAGGAAAACTATTGCCATGACGACCGGCAGGTTGACGCCTGCCGGTTTTTTTAAGCGAATCCCGCTCCGGGCTTAATATGTTATAATTAGAAGTACATGTATCTGTTCGGTTCAGGGGAGGGGGATAGACTTATGCCTGTCGAAACTTGGCGCTTGCTCGATACTGGCACCGCTGATCCCTACACCAATATGGCCATCGATGAGGCCATCCTCCTGGAGCACCAGAAGGGGCAGACGCCGCCCACTTTGCGCTTCTATGCCTGGTCGCCGCCCACTATCTCCTTGGGATATTTCCAACAATTAGCTAAGGAAATCGATGTCCAGGCCCTCAGGGAGCGGGGCCTGGGGCTGGTGCGGCGCCTGACGGGGGGGCGGGCCGTCCTCCACGACGATGAGGTCACCTACAGCGTGGTGGCCCGGGAAGACCACCCCCTGATGGTGGGGGGGATTCGCCCCTCCTACTTGCGCCTGGCGGCAGCCCTGGCCGGCGGTCTCCGGGAGATGGGAGCCCCGGTAGAGATCGCCTCGGGCCGTAAAGGGGCCCATGAGGAGCACTCTACTGCCGCCTGCTTCGACGCCCCTTCCTGGTATGAAATTACCTGCGGCGGCCGCAAGCTGGTCGGCAGCGCCCAGACCCGTAAAGGCGGCGTCGTTCTTCAACATGGCTCCATAGTTATCAATCTTAACGGCGAGGATCTCTTTGCCGTTCTGAAGATGCCTGCCGAGGCCGCCCGGCGGCGCCTCCAGGCGAAGTTTTATCGCCAGGCCTGCGGCCTGGCGGAGGTTTTAGACACCCAGGTCGATGCCAGGGCCATCAAGGAGCATATTATCCGGGCTTTTAGCAATCTCTATGGTATCGAGTTCGTCCCATCCGGCCTTACCGAAGGAGAAAAGGGACGTCTAGAGGAGCTAAAGGCTAAATATGCCGGCGAGGAGTGGCTACACCGGCGCTGAAGGCGGCTAAGTATACAGGATTCTATCCGGTGCCAGGCAGGAATCGGCATTTTGATGGTGAAACCAACAAGAATACGTTGGCGTAAAAACTTCACAAAGGGGTGAAAAGATGGACGGGAAGATTAAAATCGTCGATACCACCCTCCGGGACGGCGAGCAGACGGCCGGAGTGGTCTTTGCCAACAGTGAAAAACTGCGCATTGCCAAGATGCTGGACGCCATTGGTGTCGATCAAATTGAAGCCGGGGTCCCGGTCATGGGTGGCGACGAAAAAAAGGCAATCAAAGATATTGTCGACGCCGGCTTGCGGGCGAGTATTATGGGCTGGAACCGGGCCGTCATCGACGATGTCCAGCATTCCCTCGACTGTGGCTGCGATGCCGTGGCTATCTCCATTTCTACCTCCGACATCCATATCGAACACAAGCTGCGCAGTAGCCGGGAAAAGGTCATCGATTCCATGTCCCGGGCCTGTGCATTCGCCAAGAGGCACGGCCTCTACGTCTCCGTCAATGCCGAAGACGCCAGCCGCACTGACCCGGACTATTTGCTCCAGTTTGCCCGTGCCGCCCGGGAGGCCGGCGCCGACCGCCTGCGCTTCTGCGACACGGTGGGGATTATGGATCCCTTCACAACTTATGAAAAAATAAAGTGGCTGATTAGCGAAGTAGGCCTGGATGTAGAGATGCACATGCATAACGATTTCGGTATGGCTACGGCCAATACCCTGGCCGGCATCCGCGCCGGGGCCAGATACGCCGGGGTGACGGTGGTGGGCCTGGGCGAACGGGCCGGTAACGCCGCCCTGGAAGAAGTAGTCATGGCCCTGAAATACCTGGCCGATATCGATTTGAACTTTAAAACCGAGCAGTTCCGCGAGCTGGCCGAGTACGTCTCCATGGCCGCCCACCGGGAGTTGCCGGTATGGAAGGCCATTGTCGGGAGTAACATGTTCGCCCACGAATCAGGCATCCACGCTGACGGTGCCCTGAAGGACCCGCGCACCTATGAAGTCATGAAACCGGAGGAGGTCGGCCTGGAACGGCAGATTGTCATCGGCAAGCACTCAGGTACGGCGGCTATCAAGGCCAAGTTTGCCGAATACGGTGTCCATTTGCAGGAAGAGGAAGCCGCAGCCATCTTAGGCCGGGTCCGGGCCCTGGCGGTGGAACTCAAACGGCCCCTTTTTGATAAAGAACTGGCTCATATCTATGAGGATCTCCAGGAAGAGAAGCAAAAGGCGGCCTTATAACCGGGAGCCTATCTCCGGTGTTTACTTTCTGGAGAGCTGCCAGCTACTGCCGGTGCCGCCTGGTGGCACCGGCGCCTACTACATAAACCAGGCAAACATGTTCCGGTCAAAAGGAGATTGGCGTCCGGCAACCGTATAGCTGTACCTCTCAGCAGGGAAAGCTAAGTTAAGAAACTTTCCTTGGGAGGTCATCATCATGAGCGATAAAAACCGCAGCCGTTTTGCAAACGACGAACGGACGAGATTGCAACAAATGCGGGCAGCCGAGTATCCCGGCGGGGTCGTGGTCGACCCTGTGCCCATCACCGCCGGCGATGAGGTAACTGTTCTCTATCACGGCTTACTGGATAATTGCGGCGCTGACCAGGTGTGGATGCATACCGGTTACGGCGATGCCGACAACTGGCGGGATGTTTATGATTACCGCATGGAGCGTACAGGTTACGGGTGGGTAAAGAATATCCGGGTTGAGGATACCAGCCGCCTGAACATCTGTTTTAAGGACAGTGCCAATAACTGGGACAATAACAACGGCCTCAACTGGAGTTTTGAGATCCATAATGGCGGACTGCCTGGCCGTAGATAGCTCTGAACCAGTAATTGTGCGTTTGTCGGTCCTCAGGTTAAATAAAAACCCCTTGCGGCAGAAAACGCGAGGGGTTTTGTTTTGGTACCGTTGGGGCCGTTATTACCGGCATCTGAAAAAATATCGCCAGCGGGAGATATAGGAAACCTGCGGCAGCCTGTACCTCGGACAGCTTCCTGTTACCCGACTTTGAACAGGGCGGCCCGGCGTTTGTCCAGGGCCTCCCGGTACATCTCCTCGTAGTGGCCGGCCGAAGCGTTCCAAGAGAAGTCGGCGGCCATGCCCCGCCGCATCAGTTTACGCCATTCATCAGGTTCGTGGCGGTAGACGTTGAGGGCGCGGTTGATAGTATCCAGGAGGGCCTGAGGCTGGTACTCGCGGAAGGAAAAGCCATTACCTACACCCGGGTACTGGTGGAAGTCCTTAATGGTATCCTCCAGGCCGCCGGTAGCCCGGACCACCGGCACGGCGCCGTAGCGCAGGCTGATCATCTGGCCCAGGCCGCAGGGCTCGAAACGGGAAGGCATCAGGAAGATATCACAGCCGGCATAAATGTGCTGGGCCAGGACCGGGTCGAAACCGATTTTGACGGCCATTTTATCCCGGTACTTGACCTTATAGCGGGAGAAAAGCTGTTGATAGTAGTCCTCGCCGCTACCCAGGAGGACAAACTGCAGGTCCTGCTGCATCAGGGGATCCAGGATGGCGGCCAGGAGGTCCAGGCCCTTCTGGCTCACCAGGCGGGAGATTAGCCCCAGGACGGGAACGTCTTTGACGGGCAGTTCCATCTCCCGCTGCAGGGCCGTCTTGTTCTCCTTCCTTTTCTCCATATGGTTAGAGTTGTAGTTAACGGCCAGGTGCCGGTCGGTGTCCGGGTCAAACTCCTCATAGTCAATGCCATTCAGGATGCCTCGCAGGTCGGCGGCCCTTTTGCGGAGCAAACCGTCCAGGCGCTCGCCGTACTCCGGGGTCTGGATTTCCAGGGCGTATTTTTTGCTGACGGTGTTGACCAGGTCGGCGTATAGGATGCCGGCCTTCATGAAACTGACCTGGCCGTAAAACTCCAGGCGCTCCGGGACGAAGAATTCCTCGCCGAGGGCCATGGTTTTGAGAATGTTGCGGGGAAAAACTCCCTGGTACTGTAAGTTATGAATGGTATAGATGGTAGCCGTCTCCCGGTAAAAGGGATTGTCCTCGTGCTTGACCTTGAGGAATAGGGGTAGGGGTCCGGTCTGCCAGTCGTTGCAATGGATAATGTCCGGTTGGAAGTCCAGCCAGGGCAGCATGGACAAGATGGCCTTACAGAAAAAGTTAAAGCGCGTGCCATCGTCGCCGTAACCGTACAGGCCGTCGCGGTAGAAAAACTTGTAGTTGTCGATTAGGTATACCGGCACCCCGGCTTCACCGGGGAGTTTCGCCTGGCGGATAATGGCCGTCTCCAAGCTGCCGTCCATTTCTACCGGCAGGTCGGTAAGGTAGTCAACATCCTTAACTTGGCGGTAGCGGGGCATGGCTACCCGGACTTCATGGCCCCTGGCGGCCAGGGCCTTGGGCAGGCTGCCGGCCACATCAGCCAGGCCGCCGGTTTTAGCCAGGGGCGTTACCTCAGAAGATACCAGCAGGATCTTTAGGGGCTCACTCATGGAGTTTCCTCCTCTATCCTGAAAATAGCGTTCTTGCGAAGCAGTATGCTACTGTGCTGGGGGTGGGGCAGGTCCCCTCCAGGCGCTGGTTGCGCCCTTATACTTGAACGAGCTCCGCAGGCCTCGGGCGCGGCCAAACTCGGCCCTTCGGGCCTCGGACAGGTGGCCGCGCTGTTTCCTCGGCCTGCTCCGCTCTTTGAACTAAGGCTGCAAATGCGCCCTCCGGGAACCTGCCCCACCCCTCACCCTCACCCAATATTACAATTTTCATCCTTCTGCTGGTGTCGCCGCGGCGGAATGGGCGTCTAGCTTGATTTCGTTCAAGGACTGGGCGGCGATTTCCGGCGGGGTGGGGTTGATGTACATGCTCGTGCCCCACTCAAACCCGGCGACAATGGTCAGCCGGGGTAGGAGTTCCAAATGCCAGTGGTAGACGATATCCTCTTGGTGCAGGGGAGCCGTATGCAGAACCAGGTTAAAGGGCGGGTCACCGGCTACCTTTTTCAGCCGGCCCAGGATATCCTGGAGGATAGCCGCCAGCTGCTCCAGTTGCTCATCCTCGCAGCTGGCGAAGCCGGCCTGATGCCGGCGCGGCAGGATCAACATCTCCATAGGAAAGCGGGAGGCAAAAGGGCAGAAAGCCAGGAATTCCTTATTGAAAGCGATAACCCTGGTGCCCGTCTTCAGCTCGGATTCCATCAGGTCGCAGAGGAGGCAGCTCTCTTTTTCCTGCCAGTAATCCTTTAGCCTCGCTATTTCCCGGTTCACGGCGGCCGGCACCAGGGGGGTGGCGATGATCTGGCTATGGGGGTGTTCCAGGGAGGCCCCGGCCGTACGACCATGGTTTTTAAACAGCTGGATATACTGCAGGTTTTTGTCCCGGCTCAATTGCAGGTAACGCTGGCGCCAGGCCTTGAGGACCTGGATTGCGTGCTCAGGTGCCAGGCTGGCGAAAAAGGTGTTATGATCCGGGCCCTCAATAATGACCTCGTGGGCACCGGTACCGCTCATGGTATGGTATAACCCCTTGTTTTCGCTGCTTACTTCGTCGCCGGAAGTGAGGGCGGCGAATTTATTGGGCACCACCCGCACCTGCCAACCGGGGGTATCAGGTGCGGTGCCTTCAGCTCGGAAGGCCAGCACTTCCGGCGGTGTCTCCTTTTCGTGACCAGGGCAGAAGGGGCAGTTGGCAGCACCCTTTTTTTCTTCCCCGGGCGCCTTAAAATCCGAAGGCCGGCGAGCGCGTTCGGTGGCTATGACCACCCAACATTCGCTGACCGGGTCCTGGCGTAATTCGGGCATAATGGAACCTCCATGTAAGATATCAGGCCGCTAACGTCCTGCAGGTGGTAAAGGTTAGACACGTCCGGTTGTTACTAGGTTTCATCTCCAGGGCGGTAATTATGCGCTGGCCAGGAGCTGGTTTAGTCAAGGCTAAAGGTATTAAATTCAGCCACCAGTGCTAGAATAACAGGGAGTGCTGGGAGGGTTGACACCTTTTCCGCGAACTGAGAAGGGGTGTCAGTAGTGATCCCTCGTGCCAGAACCCAATTTGCGGAGGGTAGGATATGCGGATCTTAATGCTTTCCTGGGAATACCCGCCCCAGAGTGTCGGCGGGCTGGCCCGCCACGTGGAGGACCTGTCTATCTCCCTGGCGGAGGCCCATCATGACGTCCACGTCCTGACCATCGGCCGGCCCGGTGAGGTCGCCGAGAGCCGGGAGAACGGCCTGATTGTCCACCGGGTGGAGGCCTACCCTATCCATACCCCGGATTTCCTGGTGTGGGTGCTACAGCTCAATGCCCGCTTCCTGGAAGAGGCCATGAGCATCATGCGTCGCTATGGCCCTTTTCAGGTGATTCATGCCCACGACTGGCTGGTGGCCTTTACCGGCCGGGCTCTAAAGCATGCCCATCATTTACCCCTCATCGCTACCATCCACGCCACGGAAGCCGGCCGCAACCATGGTCTCCATAATGACCTGCAACGTTACATTAACAGCGTTGAGTGGTGGTTAACCTATGAGGCCTGGCGGGTCATCGTCTGCAGCCAACATATGCGCCAGGAGGTCCAGGGGTTATTCCAGCTGCCGGCGGACAAGATCACCATTATCCCCAACGGCGTTTATAGTAAAAAGTTCCGGGCCGGTATAGTTGACCCGGAGGTCCGGCGGCGTTATGCCGCGCCCAACGAAAAGCTTCTCTTCTTTGTCGGCCGTCTGGTTATCGAAAAGGGCGTCCAGGTCCTCCTGGAGGCCATGCCCCGCATCCTGGCCGCCTGCCCGGAGGCCAAGCTGGTTGTTGCCGGTCAGGGCCCCATGGAGGGCCAGCTTCAGAACCGGGCCCGGGAATTGGGCATTGCCCATAAAGTCTATTTTGCCGGCTATATTGACGATCGCACCCGCAACCAGCTCTACCGGGCGGCCCGGGTGGCCGTCTTCCCCAGCCTGTACGAGCCCTTCGGCATCGTCGCCCTGGAGGCTATGGCCGCCGGGACGCCGGTAGTGGCCAGTGAAACCGGCGGCCTGATGGAGATAATCACCCACGGTGTTGACGGCATGCGCGCCTATCCGGGCAACACCGGTTCCCTGGCGGACAATATCCTGGCGGTCCTGGGGGACGACGCCCTGGCGGAAAGATTGCGGGCCAACGGCCGCCGCCTGGTGGCTGAGGTCTATGACTGGGAGAATATCGCCCGGCGTACGGTGGACGTTTACCGGGAGGTTTATAACCAGTACCGGCGCACCCCCTGGCCGGAGCGGCCCTCGGTCATCGCCCGCCTGTGGCGCTTTACGCCCACCCCGACGGGGGAGCAGGGGCGGGAACAAAAACAATTCCTGCCCCTGGGAGGGCGTTATGACCTGGCCCGGTACCGGGCCGATCTGATCAACCAGCACCGCGGCCGGGGCGAGGGGTAAATGGTTGCGGGTGGGAGCTCGAACCACCTGCGCCTGTAGCCTCTTTCAAGTTGAGTCATTACTGTTATATGGAAACAGCAGGAGGCTTTAAGACACAAGTATGGGGTAGCTTTGCAGCTACCCCGATTTTAATAGTTTCCAAATGAAGTCGAAGCAGGTTTACCTACCCAGGCCCGGGAAGAGCTCCAGCAAGCCGGAGGCGCCCATCTGGACGGCGATCACCGCCAGGAGCAGGCCCATAACGCGGCTGATGATGTTCATCTCCAGGGGTCCCAGATAGCGGGTAACCAGGGTGGAATAACGGAAGATCAGGTAGGTGCCCAGGGCCACAATGGCTACGGCGGCGATGGTCAGGAGAAGAGTTTGGATTTGCCACTCGGCGCCCACCAGGAGCATGACGGTGGTTATGGAACCGGGGCCGGCCAGGATAGGGGTGGCCAGGGGGGTGATAGCCACGTCGTCCTTCGCCAGGATGTCTTCATTAATAGCCGAAATAGCCGACGACAGGTTGTGGCTGCTGTGGATATTCCGGCCCTGGAGGATTTTCAGGCCGATGCCAAAGAGGATAATGCTGCCGGCCACCCGGAAGGCGGCCAGGGTAATGCCGAAGAAAAGCAGGATATTATTACCCAGCAGGGCAAAGAGGGTCAGAAAGCCAAAAGCGGTCAAGGTAGAGCGCCGGGCGGTGGCGATCTGGTAAGCCGGCGTCTCCCCTTCGACCAGGGAGATAAAAATGGGCAGGTTGCCAATGGGATTCATAATGGCCAGCATGGATACCACGGCGTGGAGGAAAAAGACGGACACAGATAATCCCTCCCAATGAAGTTTAGGGGATCGGCAACCATGTTACTGGCGGTTACCCGTTGGTCTACGCATCTTTTTATTTTTAAATGGATTTAAAGGATCTTTTCAACGGCTCGGCAATTACGATGCCGGCGATCATGGCTGGCATCTGGACAGAAACGGCCACCTGGTAAGTTACTCGCAACTATTTTGCCGGATGCTAGCGATCCACCGGCCTTGGCCATATAGATTGACGATCAAGTGAACGAATATTTATGATTTAAGCCCCAAGTTTAAGGTATTAGGGTTGTATCCATATTATACCCAGCACGGCCCTATGGTTCCAGGGGTAGGCACTTCAAATCTTCGCTATAAGCCGACCTTATTGCTTGTAAAAGCGACAGTACCAGGCTGTTTTTCCGCAGGTAAAAGGGCCAAGAAAATTTTTCTAGGGCGGGAACTTTTAAAGCGCCCCCAGCGTCAATATATTAGGTAAGGAATGAGGAAACAGCTGGAAAGGAGGGTTACGACCTGACGGGAGTTATCCCCCCACAGGCGTTGTGTAACTAACGTCCAAGGTGTTTAGAGCCGCCTGGCACAGGAAGAATAGGCCTCGCCGGTAGTACGCGGTGGCAATAACCACCTTGGACAGGTGAGGCTGGGCTCATGGCGACATTATCGCTATCCGGGGGACAATTTTTTAGGAAGAGCCCTGGAGAGGGGTGGGTAAAGAGTTTACAAAAGTATAAAAAGGAGGATGAGCTCCATGCGGCGATTGGGGCAACGTTTAGGTGTGTGGGGGTTGGTAGTTCTGCTCCTGGCAACCCTCTTTCCCAGCGGCGTCTGGGCTGAGGATAAACCGGCGGTTTCATTAGAGCAAGCTATCCGCACGGTGAAAGACAACTTCGCCATCCCCGGAGATTTTAGCAACTTTATTTCCAGTTATAACAGCTATGATAGTCGTTCAACCTGGTCCCTGAACTGGAACGCCACCGATGGTAAAGGGGGTAGTTTTAACGCCCAGGTGGATGCCACCACGGGCGAGATCGTCAACATGAACCTCTGGCAGCCTGTTGACCGGCCTGGACCCGGCTTGCAGGTGCCGGCCATTTCCCAGGACGAAGCTCGGCAGGTGGCGGAAAAACTTCTCCAAAGATTGGCCGCTAACCATATCTTCGACCTGCAGGCGGTGCCTAATAACGGCCAAGTCATTCCCCTCAACAACTACGGGCCCGTTACCTACGGCTTTAGCTGGCAGCGGCTGGTCAACGGCATCCCCTTCCCGGAGAACGGCGTCAACATCGGTGTCCGGGGCGATGACGGCCGGGTGGTCAATTACAACCTCAACTGGAGTACGGCCGCTTTCCCTGCCGCCACCGGAGCCATCACCTCGGAGAAGGCGCGCCAGGCTTTTGCTCAGGCCGGTATGTTGGAGCTCCAGTATTATTTGCCGCTGCGACCCGGGCCATTACCGGCCTCGGCTCAGAAGGAGAGACCGCAACTAGTCTATATCCTCAACCATCCCTCCAACGGCTTGATTGACGCCCTCACGGGCGAACCCCTGGTAATGGAGGACGGCCGGTGGTTCAAAGGCGGCGCCGGGGGTATGGGCGAATTCGCCAGGATGCGTGACGGGGCCGCCTCCCAGAGTGCCGCCAAACCCCTGAGCCCTGAGGAAATCAAAGAAATCGAGAAAACGGCTAAGCTCATCAGCCAGGACGCCGCCATCGCTACCGTCAAGAAATGGCTGCCGATCCCGGCCAACCTGACCCTCAGTAGCGCTAACCTGGTTACCGACTGGCAGGATCCGGCAACCCGCATCTGGACCCTTTTCTGGAATACCAGCAAACCCGACCCCGGCCAGATTAATTATGTGACCGCCCGGGTCGACGCCACCACCGGGGAGCTGGTAGGTTTCGACCTGGCCTATCCGTCCTCCGGGGAGAAACCGGGACAACTGGATCGCCTGGGAGCGCAACAAATGGCCGAGGATTTCCTGCGCCAGGTCCAGCCGGAACGCTTCCGGGAGGTCAAACTGGATGTCAACTCCAGGTATGGCCCCGGACCCATTCCTTTAAAAGCAGGGCAAAACCCGCCCATCCAGTACTTCAATTACCGCCGGATGGTCAACGGCATCCCCTTCCCGGCCAGCGGCATCAGTGTAACCGTAGATACGGTGGCCAAACGCATCACCCATTATAACCTCAACTGGGGAAAATTTGATTTTCCCGTTCCGCATAACCTTTTGCCGGCGGGTAAGGCCACCGAGGCCTTTCTGAAGTACCGGCCCCTGACCCTGACCTATACCCGGATCTTCAGCCCCAACGGCCCAGGGGAAGTCCGCCTGGTCTACCAGCCCCTGGCGGCGCCGGGCACCCCGGCGGCCGTCATGGTCGACGCCCGGAACGGCCAACCCTTGGATTGGCAGGGGAAACCCTTGAACCAAGCGCCGCGGCCCAACCGCTTTAACGATATCGCCGGCAACTTCGCGGAGAAGGAAATTAACCTTTTGGGCCAGGCCGGTCTTTTCGGCGAGTACGGCGTTACCTTCCATCCTGATGAAAACATTACCGCCGTTTCCCTCCTGCGGGCCATGCTCATGGCGAAAAACGGTGTCCAGGGCAACAGCGATCTCTCGGACCAGGAGATCCTCAAGCGGGCCCGGGAGCAGGGCTGGCTAAAGGAAGACCTGGCACCCGACGCCAATATCAGCCGGGAGAACCTGGCCCGGTTGATGCTCCGTCTACTCAACCTGGATTATGTTGCCAGGATCGAGGGGATTTACCAGGTGACCTATGCCGACGCCGCCTCTCTGGCGCCCGGCTCCCTGGGCTATGTCGCCCTGGCCTGGGGCCTGGGGATCCTGAAGGGCAATGGGACCACCTTTGAGCCCGGCCACCTGGTGACCCGGGCCGAAGCCGCCGCCGCCCTGGTGCGCACATTGGGTGTCAAACCGTAAAGATGGCCGCCAGCGTCATTGCGGCACCGGTAGCTATGCTATTAAAGCCCCCGTTGATGCGGGGGCTTTAATATGAAACTGGCGCTGCCGGTTCCTTCCCGCCTGTGAAATCAACAGATGCGCGGCAACTGCAGGCCGCTGAGTAGATAAAGCTCGCGGGTGGCTCCTAAAGAAGTGCGCAGGAAGGCACGGCCGCTGCCTGTTTTAATTTCGCCGATCAGGGCGGCTTCGCGGCCCAGGGGGTGCCGGTGGAGAAAGGCTATAATCTCTGCAACGGTGGAACTATCTACGACGGCGCAGAATTTGCCCTCATTGGCCAGGTAGAGGTAATCCAGGCCCAGGATTGCCGCCCCGCCGCGCGCGCTGTCGTGGACGGGGATGGCTTCTTCGTTGAGAATAACGTCCACATGGGCCCCGGCCGCCAGTTCTTTCACTGTCGTTGCCAGACCACCCCGGGTGGGATCGCGTAACCATTTAATAGCGCCGGGGAATTGCTCCAGCAGGGGTAGAATTAAGGTGTGGAGAGCGGCGCAATCGCTTTTTAGCCCTGCCAGGCCGAAATCCTCCCGGGCCGCCAGTACGGCCAGGCCGTGGTCCCCCACCGCCCCGCTACAGATAATGGCGTCGCCGGGCCGGATTTGGTGGTAACCCAGGTCGATAGCGTCAACTACCAGCCCCAGGCCCGTGGTATTAATATAGATCTGGTCGCCGTGACCGCGTTCTACCACCTTGGTATCGCCGGCGACGATGGCTACCCCGGCGGCACGGGCGGCGGCCGCCAGGGCGGCGATGACTTCTTCCAGGACGGGCAGGGGCAATCCCTCCTCGAGAATCAATCCCACCGTGAGGTAAAGGGGGCGGGCGCCACAGACGGCCAGGTCGTTTACCGTACCGTTGACAGCCAGGGTGCCGATATTGCCGCCGGGGAAAAAGAGAGGTTTGACTACAAAGGAATCCGTGGTCAGGGCCAGTCGGCCCGGCGGGGCGGGGAGCAGGGCGGCATCGTTTAAAGGTTGCAAGGCCTCGTCCTGGAAGTATCTCAAAAGCAGCTCGCTGATTAAGCGGTGGGTTAACTCGCCACCGTCGCCGTGAGCTAAGGAAATAGTCCCTGTAACGTTACTCTTGGTGGTCATCAGCAATCCCATCCTTGGTACCTAAATAACTTTTCTTTAGTGGAGTAGAAACGACGATAATCAACCTGCTCCCCGGGAATAGCGGTAATAAGCGGCGCAGGAGCCCTCCGAGGAAACCATACAGGGTCCAACTGGCTGTAACGGCGTACAACTACGACCGAAAAGGTGGCACTGAGTCGGCAAGCTTAAGCCTTTTAAAACCCTGTCGCAGCGGCACCCGGTCGGTCCTGGAGCGGGTTTTAACTCCAGAGGCCAACGGCGGGTGGCATCAAAGGTCTGATAGGCAGTATTTAATTTCAGCCCGCTTTGCGGGATCAATCCCAGCCCACGCCAGTTGGCCGGCGCCAGGGCGAAAACTTCCCTTAAAATTCCTTGCGCTTTCAGGTTACCTCCTTCGCTGACCACCCGCGGGTAGGCGTTACCAACCTGCGTTTTTCCTTGCTGGATCTGGAGTAGGAGTTCCAGTAGAGCCCCCAGAATATCCAGAACCTCAAAGCCGGCGACAACTGCCGGTAGTTTATATTCTGCGGCCAGGAAATTAAAAGCCCGCCGGCCGAGGATGGCGCTAACGTGTCCGGGCAGGAGCAGCCCGTCCAGCTTTAAGTCCGGGTCGGCAGCCAGAGCCGCCAGGGCAGGCGGTACGAGTTTGTGAACGCTGTGCAGGCTGAAATTTTTTAGCCCCAGGGCGGCCGCCTCCTTTACGGCCAACCCCACGGCCGGGGCGGTGGTTTCAAAGCCAATGCCTAGAAAAACCACCTCCTTCCCGGGGTTGGCCCGGGCGAGTTCCACGGCTTCCCGGGGACTGTAGCAAACCCGTACCTGGCAACCCTCCATCCTGGCCTTTTCCAGGGAATCATTGCTGCCCGGAACGCGTACCATGTCGCCAAAAGTGGCAATAATAACTCCCTCCTGCCGGGCCAGGAGGAGCATGTAATCGATCTCTTCGGGGGCAGTGACGCAGACGGGGCAACCGGGACCGCTGCGCAAGTCAATATAGCCGGCCAGGAGGTTACGCAACCCCGTGCGGGCCAGGGCGACGGTGTGGGTGCCGCAAACCTCCATGATTACCAGCCGACGGCCACATTGGCCGGCTATGGCGGCGGCCAGGATTTTCAGCCGGGCCAGGAGCCGGCCGGCCAGATTCTTCGCCGGGTCCTTATGATGATCGGGATGCCATGCTTCCATCTGCAAGCTGTTCCTCCCGGACTTCGATTAGCTCTCGCCACAGGCTCAAGCGTGCTTCTGCTTCCTCTGTGTCAATGACGCTGATGGCGTGACCGGCGTGGACCAGGACGTAATTGCCAAGTTGACAACCCTCCACCAGGGCCAGGTTGACCGTGACCTGAACCCCCTGGTAATCCACCGTGGCCTGCCGGCCATCGCCATCTATAAATATTATCCGGGCCGGTACCCCTAAACACATTTAGCCGTCGCCTCCGGTATGCGATGGGGGATGTGGGGAAGATGATCCTGGCGCTAGCAGTACCCTTGGGAAGTAGCCCTGGCAATAACCGCCTGGCCGAGGGCCAGGCCGCCGTCGTTGGGCGGAACCAGGCGGTGGCGGTAGACGGTAAAGCCCTTTTGCCTCAGCTCCCGGCTGACCCCGGCCAGCAACAGGGTGTTATGCCATACCCCACCACTCAGGGCCACGGCGCGTATACCGGTAGCTGCTGCAGCCTGCTGGACAGCCGCAACGATCATGGCCACGAGGGTTTGGTGAAAACGGGCGGCGATCACTGGTACCGCTACCCGGTTCTGCAAGTCCCGGCAGAGGGCCGGAAGCATCGGTCCCGGGTCCATTGTGGTTGCCGTCAGGGTAAAGGGATAGGGCACCTGGCCGAGCCGATGGCCGCCCGCGGCCAGGGCGGCTTCCTCCAGCAAGATGGCGGCCTGGCCGTCATAGGTGTTTTCCAGGCAGAGACCGCACAAGGCGGCCACGGCATCAAAGAGACGGCCCAGGCTGGAGGTGGGCGTAAGGTTGAAGCCCCGGCGAAGCATTTGCAGGACAATATCCAGAGCCGTGGCCTGCTGGCCTCCCGAGGTGAAGATTTCCCGCGCCGCCCTGGCACCGGCTGTTGGGCCCAGGTATTGGTACAGGTAGCTAATTGCCATGTACCAGGGATGGCGTGCCCCCTGGTCGCCGCCGGGCAGGGGGACGTAACGCAGGTGACAGAGGCGCTGGTAATCGCTATAAGATCCCAGCAAAATCTCCCCACCCCAGATGGCGCCGTCCGGGCCGTAACCGGTGCCGTCACCGATTATCCCCAGAACGGGACCGTTGGCGCCGTTTTCTGCCAGGCAACCGGCCAGGTGGGCATGATGGTGCTGAACGCCGATTACTTGAGCCCCTAATTCCCAGGCCAGGCGGGTGGAATAATAGGCGGGGTGCAAGTCGCAGGCAATAATTTGCGGCAGGCAGCCGGTTAAAAGCTGCAAGCGTTCCCTGGCTTCCCGCCAGGCGGCCTGGGTTTCGACGGTGGCCAGGTCGCCGATATGCTGGCTTAAGAAGGCCTCTTGGCCTTTGAGCAGGCAGAAGGTGTTTTTCAGGTCGCCGCCGGCGGCCAGGACATCCGGTCCGTCCGGCAGGTCAAGGGGCAAGGCCGCGGGGACGTACCCCCGCGAGCGCCGGTAAAAATGAGTATCACCCTGCCGCCAGGCGACTACGGAATCGTCGCAGCGGTTGACGATCGCGCGGTTGTGGCTGAGGAAATAATCGGCCACCCCAGCCAGCTCCTGTAGCGCCGCGCCGTCATCCTTGATCAGGGGCAGGTCGCTGCGATTGGCACTGGTCATGACGAGCAGGGGTGGGCCTTCCCGGAGGAGGAGCAGATGCAGGGGGGTATAAGGCAGCATGACCCCCAGGGTAGGCAAACCCGGTGCTACCTCCGGGGCGAGATCGGTAGCGGCACGTTGGCGGAGGAGAACGATAGGCGCGGCCGGCGCCGTGAGGAGCTGGGCTTCCTCCCCGCGCAAAAGACAATATTTTGCCACCGTAGCCAGGTCGCGGGCCATGACGGCAAAGGGTTTGGCCGGGCGGGCCTTGCGGCGGCGCAAATTAGCTACGGCCCTGTTATTGCTGGCATCAACGGCCAGATGAAACCCCCCCACCCCTTTGATGGCCAGGATGTGGCCCTGGCGCAAGAAGAAGGCAGCCCGTTCCAACCAATCGCCGGCTACCGGTCGTCCCTCTTTATTGAGCAGCATCACCTGCGGCCCGCAGATAGGGCAGGCGACTGGTTGCGCGTGAAAACGCCGGTCGGCAGGCGTGGCATATTCAGCCGCGCAGTCCGGGCAAAGTTCGAAGGGGGCCATAGCCGTCCGGGCACGGTCATAGGGCAGGGTATAAATAATGGTGAAACGGGGGCCGCAACAGGTACAATTGGTAAAAGGGTAACGGTAATGGCGATCGGCCGGGTCCAGGACTTCCCGTCGGCAATCCGGGCACAGGGCGACGTCAGGAGAAGCCACCACCTTTTGTTCTGCGCCGGCCAGGCTGGTTTTAATGGTAAAATCCTGCCGGCCACAGGGTGGTAATTCCTCCTGCTGCCAGGAGGAAATCCGCGCCAGGCAGGGTGGCCGCGCCAGGATCTCCCGGAAAAAGCCTGCCACCTGGTCGGCTTCCCCTTCGGCATCGATGCAGACCCCGTTGCTGGCGTTATAGACCTCGCCCCGAATGCCCTGCGCCTGGGCCAGGCGGTAAACGAAGGGGCGAAAGCCGACGCCCTGGACGATGCCCTGGACGGTCAGGCGGTAACGCCGCAGGGGCTGGTTCGGGCTTTTTTCAAGGCTACCTGTTGCTGGAGCCATAAACACCATTCCTCCAGGCCCTCGCCGGTACGTGCTGAGAGGGGCAATACCAGGAGGTTGGGATTTAAACCGTTCAGGTCCTGGCGGCAGGCGGCCAGGTCAAAGTCGCTATAGGGCAGGAGATCGATTTTATTTAAAAGCAATACCCCGGCTTCCTGGAAGACCAGGGGATACTTGAGGGGTTTGTCGCTGCCTTCGGCAACACTGAGGATGCCCGCCTTGACGTCTTCGCCCAGATCAAACTCGGCCGGGCAGACCAGGTTACCGACGTTTTCAATAAAGAGGAGGTCCAGATCCTCCAGGGGCAACTCCGGTAGGGCAGCGGCAACCAGGGCCGCATCCAGGTGGCAGGCCCCGGCAGTATTGATTTGTACTACCGGGCCGCCCCAGCGGTTAATGCGGGCAGCGTCGCGAGTAGTGGCGATATCGCCTTCGATGACCCCTATCTGCAAATCCCCGGTCAGGCGGGCCAGGGTGGCTTCCAGGATGCTGGTTTTGCCGGCCCCGGGGCTGCTGATGAGGTTAACTACCGTAACGCCGCTGGCTTGAAACAAGGATCGGTTGGCCTCAGCCTGGTCGCGGTTGGCCTGGCGCAAATCTTGAGCCAGGATAACTTTGAACTCTGCCATGTATTGCCCTTCCTCCGTTTACTGGCATTATTTTTCTTCGCTCCATAATCCTCTCACATCCTGCTTCCTTAAGCACCTTCATAGGAAATTATTTCCATTTCCCGACCGGCTAAGAGCCGGGCACCGGGGGTATGGCAGCGGGGGCAAAGGAGGAGCCACGCTTCCGGCCGGAATTCCTCGCCGCAGCGGGAGCACTGCGCCCGTGCCGGCGCGACGGATATATCCAGATGGGCTCCTGCCACCAGTGTACCCTGGGTAGCGCAGGTAAAGGCCAGTTGCAGGGCTGCCGGCAAAACGGCCGTCATTTCTCCGCACCGGAGTTTTACTGCTGTGACCCGGGCGCAACCCCGTCGGGCAGCGTCCTCAGCCACGAGGCGCACCGCTTCCCGGGCCAGGGCCAGCTCATGCATGATTACCACCGCCCAGGAGGTGGTAGATGGTTGCGACGGCCAGGGGTAGGGCGGCAGCCACTGGCGGGCTTAAACCGGTCTGCCCCAGTACCAGGGAGCCGGCCTGGATACCCACCAGAATTAATTGCGGCGGGAAGGCATACGGCTCTAACAACCGGCCCAGGGCCAGGGCTTCCCCGATGCCCAGGTTGTGTAAAGAGAGGCTCCGCCATGTCAGGCGGGCCAGGTCCTTTTCCTGGCAGCAGATTACAGTGCCGGGATCCTGGCCAGCATGGACGGCATCGACGATGATAGCCTGGCTGGACCCGCGCAGGTAATCCAGGAGGTTCAGACCGGGAAGACCAGCCGGAATGGCTAGAACGCCCGGTGGCAGCCTCTGGCGTTCCAGTGCCTCTACTATCTTGAGCCCCACGCCGTCATCACCGGCCAGGGGGTTCCCGCAACCGATAACTACTTTGGCCATGGCTTATTCCCTTTCGATTTCCAGGCGTAGAAAGTGAACCGAGCAGGAGATGCAGGGGTCGTAATTACGAATGACCATTTCGCACTTCAGGGTGGCTTCTTCCAGGGGCAGGTTGAGGACGCCGGGGGCGAAGACCCGGAGGTCTTCTTCCATACTGGCTGCATTATGGGCCGTCGGGGTGACGATATCCGCCTCTGCAATCAGGCCCTGGTCATTAAGGCGGTAACTGTGGTAGAGAACACCACGGGGCGCTTCGGTGATGGCAAAGCCCTGTCCGGACTGGACGGTATAGGGCACGTCTTCCGGCCGGGGGTCGAGACGGTCAATTAAAGCCAGGCAGGCATCGATGCTGTGCAGGAGTTCGATGGCACGGGCCAGGGCGCTGTAAAAGGGGTTGGCGGTGGGGAAAACCCCGGCCTCTTTGGCTAACTTGCGGGCGACAGGGGTTAGCTTTTCCAGGTTGAGGTTGACCCGGGCTAGGGGTCCTACCAGGAAACTGCCCCGGCCTTCAATGTAAGAATGGAGGGCGTTGGAATGCTCCAGGTGGTGCTCCTTAATATGGCTGCGGTACTGCCAGGCCGGGATGTTCAGACCTTTAGTGGAAACCAGGCGGCCGCTGTTGACAGCGTAACTATTAGCGTCGCTTAAAGCGACGTGCTCGCAATCCCGCTCCAGGGTGGGTATGGAGAGGGAGGCTATCAGGTCGATGGTGGTCAGGGCCTCGGCCCGCGCCACGGCCAGGCGCTCGCCGATGGCCTGTAGTTCCTGCCGGCTGGGAACGGAAGTAAAGCCGCCGATGGTTGGCGTCACGGGATGGACCTCCCGGCCGCCGACGAGCATGGTCAGATCATTGCCCAGGCGCTTGAGTTCTAAGGCCCTTTGGACAGCCGGCAGGTGGTCTTGGGCCAGGGCAATAGCGCTCTCATAGCCCAGAAAATCGGGCAGGGCCAGGAAATAGATGTGCAGGGTATGGCTCTGGAGCCATTGGCTCAAGGCGAGGAGCAGGCGCAGGTCTTTCGTCTGCTGGCTGACTGTAACGCCCAGGGCGTCTTCCAGGGCTTGAATGGCCGTCAACTGGTGGGAAGCGGGGCAAATGCCGCAGATGCGCGAAACAATGCCCGGCACTTCGTCGTAGCGCCGGCCCACCAGGAAACCCTGGAAAAAGCGAGGGGGTTCGAAGATGCGCAGTTGCAGTTCGTTGATATTGTCATCTTTGACTTTAATCTTTAAAGCCCCTTCGCCTTCAACCCGGGCGATATAGTCAACCCGGATGATCCGTTCGGTCATAAAGCCTCCGCCCCTTTGCTGAATTCCGGCGTCATACCGGCGAATTTGCGGAAATAGCGCCTGATGTCGTTGTGGTGTAGGCCGTTAGCAACCATAGTCTGCGCCAGGGAAACAGTATTGGCGTCGTTAGCCGGGCCACGGCAGCCGTCACAGGGTTTGCCGCGGGAAGGGCAAAGGGCGCCGCAACCAGCCGTGGTAACTGGCCCCAGGCAAACCTGGCCCTCCGTGACAAACAGGCAGACATTCTCGTGGAGCTTGCATTCTACGCAGACGCTGTGAGGCCGTAAATACGGGCGCACGCCCAGCAAGGTGCTCTTGATAAAATCCAGCAATTCGTCCCGGCTTACCGGGCAGCCTTTGAGGTAGGCATCCACCGGTACGTAGTAATCGATGCCGTAGGCTGTGGTGGAATGGATGGCTGCCAGGTTGTTGTAAACCCGGCTTTCCACCACCCGCTGGGGCTGCCAGTTTTTAATAGAAGGCAGGCCGCCGTAACAGGCGCAGGAACCTAGGGCCACCAGCAGGCCGCACTCCTGGCGGGCCTTTTTCAACCGTTCGATTTCCTCACCGCAGGTGATGGCCCCTTCCACCAGGCCAATGTCGTAGGGGCCGGGTTCGTTTTCCCGGCGGGCCATGACGAAATAACTCAAGTCAATGGCCCCCAGGAGATCCAGGAGCATGGGCTCCAGATTAAGGATCTCCAGCTGGCAACCGGCGCAGGAACTCATTTTATAAACGGCTACCCGGGGCTTACTCATCTGGCCACACCTCCCAGAACGTCCTCCGGCAAGGTTAAGAGTTCGGCATAAGCAAAAACGGGGCCGTCGCGGCAGACGAACTTGGGGCCAATCTGGCATTTGCCGCACTTTTTAACGCCGCAGTTCATACGTCGTTCCAGGGAAACGTAGATCTGCTCCGGTTTAAACCCCCGGGTCAGTAATCCCTTCACTACATAACCCATCATAATCTCCGGGCCACAGGTAAAGACGGTGGTCCCTGGCGGCCGGGAGGACATATACCTGAACAAGTCGGTGACCATCCCCACCTGTCCGTCCCAGCTGACGCCGCTGGGTACGGCATCGACCGTCAGGCGCAAGGAGATACCCGCCTGGCACCAGGTGTCATACTCAACGGGATAAAGGAGTTCGGCCGGGGTGCGGGCGCCGTAAAGGACTTCTACCTGGTCGAATTCCTGGCGGCGATTGCTAATTTCCTGAATAACCGGCCGCAGGGGGGCCAGGCCGATGCCACCGGCAACGATCAGCAGGTTCTTGATCGGCAAGACATCCAGGGGCCAGCCCGTACCGTAGGGTCCCCGGATGCCCACCGTATCGCCGGGCTGCATGTTGCTTAAGAAATTGGTGACGTTGCCCACGTGGCGGACGGTATGCTGGAAGGTCTCCCCGTTGGCCGGGTTGGAGCTGATAGAAATCGGCGCTTCACCAATACCAAAGATCGTGAGCATGTTAAACTGCCCCGGCCGGAAGCGGAACCCCTGGCGCACACTGTTATCAACGAAACTAAAGGTATAGGTGGTGGTATCCGCTGTTTCCCTAGCAATTTCTTTAATGGCGGCGCGTTCGGGCTTAAAAGGATTCACCCTTACTCCCCCCTCAGGCGACTGATGACGTCGGTAATGTCGATCTTTTTGATGCAGGTCCGGATGCAGCGGCCGCAGCCAACACAGCCCAGGGTGCCGAACTGGGGTTCATAGTAGGCCAATTTATGGTAAATCCGTTGTTTCACCCGGGCATCCCGGTCTTTGCGGAAATTATGGCCTAAAGCCACCTGGGCGTATTCCAGCAGCATGCAGGAATCCCATTCCCGCTGGCGCTTACCGCTCTTGAGATTGAGGTCGATTTTATCCACCACGTTGTAACAGAAACAGGTGGGGCAGACCATGGTACAGGAACCACAGGCCAGGCAGTCGTGCATCAGTTCTTCCCAGATGGGATGACGGAAATTTTCTTCTAGGAGGTCATGCAGGCCCTGGGTATTGAGCTTTTTTTGGAACTTGCGCCGGGCATTCTCCAGCACCTTTTGTTTTTCTACCATAGCCACCCGAGGGGCAGGGGTCAGATCCATGGCCTGGACTAGTTCCTGGCCGCGGGGGCTGCCGATCTCAATAAGGTAACCCTGGCCCAGATCGGTCAAAAGGAGGTCGTAGCCTTCCTTGAGCTCCGGCCCGGTACCCAGAGATTGGCAGAAACAGTTTTCTCCCGGTGCGGTGCAGTTGAGGGCTACCAAAAGGGTATTGCGGCGTTTGGCTATATAATAAGGATCGGGGTACTCAGCGGTATAGGCTTTATCCAAGATTAAAATGGCGTGGACATCACAGGGATGAATGCCGAAGATAATCTGCGGTCGCTGTTCCATAGCGGTTTCGTCGATTTGCTGGTCTTCGTGAAAGGCAAAGAGGTCTTCAAAGGGGAGATGCAGTGTTTTTTTGGGCGGCAGCAGAGTGGTTGGATAAGCGAGCACCAGTTCGGCCGCATCTTTTATAGGTGCGAAAACGAACTCTTTGCCCTTGGCCACCGGACCGATGACGGTATAATCTTCCTTTAACGCCTGGATAAAGTGGTTTAACCTGGCGGCAGATAAATGGTAGAGCTGGGGTGCAGCCCACTCAGACTGACGGGCATAGGCAACAGACATCAATCTCCACCTCCAGAAGATTATGTGCTTGCAGACACCATCACAAGACTGGTTTTAAAAAAATAGAATTAACCTTATCCTTGCTTTCTCCTGTTACTTGGCGTTACAGTTCATAGTGTGAAAGTATCATCTAGCACTTATCCACCAATAACTTATTTTGTAACTACTTAGACCACCTTCCTTTCTCACCACTGTAAGCACTTTAGGCAGTCAGTCCCGCGCAGTTTTTAACTTATATTAAGCAGGCTGGCTGAGTAGTTACCTTGTTTTTAAGATAAACCTCATCGCTATCCCTGACCAGCCTCAAAAGAACTAAATACTGTAGTTCTTTCGGACTATTCCCTAAGCTACCCGACCATTGCCTTGACTAGAACAATCCGTACCGTTTGCAGCTACGTTTAACCCCTACTCCTTGAGCTTTACCAGGCCCTGCTGCAGGGCGTAGTGGACGGCTTGCTGGCGGTTTTTCGTTTGCAGTTTTTCCAGAATGCTGCGCAGGTGATTTTTCACAGTATTTTCGCTGAGGAAAAGCCGGCCGGCGATTTCCCGGTTGCTTAAGCCCTGGGCCACCAGAGTCAGGACCTCTTTTTCCCGTGGGCTTAAAGGGTCGCTTTTTTCCGTTGCTTTCAGCTGGGGCAGGATTTTTTTCGTCAGGGCGGCAGCCAGGGGCACCTCGCCACGGGCGACCTCCTGGAGAAGGTAATAGAGGTGCTGGGGTTCGACGGTTTTCAGCAGGTAACCCTCGGCGCCCACCTCCAGGGCGGCCCGGAAGGCCTCATCATCGTCGGCCACCGTCAAGATTACCACTTTAACCTCCGGTAACAGGGCTTTCAGGCGCCGCGTGGCTTCCAGGCCGTTCATCCGGGGCATATAGATATCCATGAGAACAATATTCGGCCTTAATTCCAGGGCCAGCTCGATGGCTTCCTGGCCGTTGCTGGCTTCGCCCACCACTTCAAAGCCTTCCCAACTGGCCATGAGCAGGCGCAGACCCTTACGGATAAGGGTATGATCATCAACTAGGAGGAGGCGATAGCAGGTCTTCATAGCCATCTCCTACCGTTCAAAAAAACGTATTTGGAGATGCTAAATTAATAACTTTCTTACAATATTATACGCCATAGTTGTTCCCTGTTCAACATGTCAAATATAAAATATTACTTTCGCGTACCTGACGCAGGTAATAGCGAAGACTTGATTGGGCCGCAATTACAGAAGGTACCCTATGACTCACGCGTTATTTAGCGAAGCTGTCAAGGGGCCTGTAACCCGGCAGTCGGGTTAACCATCCGGTAGAGGAAGACGTTTTTTGTTGGTGGTAAAGAGCGGGTGCAAAAAAGGGGTAGCCGGGATCACGTCGAAACTAATGTAGTATCAGGAAAGAATATACAAAAACTACCCAGTAGGGTGATTGGACGAGGTTGCATGAGCCGAGCGAGGCAAAAGATGGCAATCAAGGGTAAATCGAGGAGAGAAACGGGATGTTGTGGTTTTCCCTGGCCACCCTGGCCCTTATAACCGGGGCCTGGCTGATGGCGACCCGGATGGAACTAAAGACGAAGGTCGATGGCTGGCTGGCCATCGGTGTGCTGGCCATGGCCGGGCAGGTGTTGATTCTTCTGCTGGCCGGGGTAGTATTGCGGCGGCTTAACCTGGCGCCAGTTTTCCTCCTGACCCTGGGCTGGGCCGGCCTGGGGTTGCTGGTATGGAGGCTGGGGAAAAATAAAAACGGAAGAACTCTGTTCCGTCCTGGTGAAGAAGCCAAGGGAAGCGATGATACTTTATATATCAAGGGTGGTATAGAAACTAAAGGGGTGGGGACTCCCAGGGCAGCTGGAGAAGCTAAAAACGCAGCAGGGAACGGAAAAACAGCGGTAAGCCGGGCAACCGATCCCGGCCAGGGGGGAGGTGCGGGGTGCCATCCGGTACAGCCGGAAGATACTTTTACCGGCCTGCTCCTCAGGTTAACCGGCGTTATCCTGGCCTTCAGCCTGGCGGCCCTGGTCGTGGGGTGGATTTATCTTCCTCCCTTTGCCTGGGATGAGATCTGGTACCACCTGACCCCCATGGCCGCCTGGTACAAACAGGGGGCCATTACCCGGCTGCCGGAGGCCCTTCTCTGGCAGCACTATGATCCCACTCAGGTGACTTCCAAAGAGCTGGCCCGGGATTTAAGCGTAGCCTTCAACTGGGCTAATGTTTACCCCTTGAACGCCGAACTCAATGCCCTGTGGATTATGGTCCTGACGGGCAACGACTTGCTGGTTGATGCCACCCAGTTCCCCTATGTTTTAATCGGCGCCCTGGCCACCTTCGGCCTGAGCAAGGCAGGAGGCGCCCGCCGGCAAACCTCGGTGCTGGCGGCCATGCTCTTCCTTTTGACTCCCATGGTTCTGATCCACCTGCGGGTGGCCTATGTCGACGCCGCCTTCGGGGCTATGGTCGCCGCCGCCCTTTACCTGTTCTTGCGGTGGCAGGCGGAACGCAACTCTGGTTACGCCCTGGTCCTGGGCCTGGCCCTGGGGCTGATGATGGGGATGAAGTCTACGGGGGTCGCTTTTGCCGCCATCCAGGTTCTGGCCATCCTGGGTTCCGGCTACTGGCAATACCGGCGCGGGTTATTCCAGAAAAAAGCCCTGGGACTGCAGGTAACGGTCATTCTTCTGGCCCTGTTGGTCACCGGATCTTTCTGGTACTTGCGCACCTGGTGGTTTTACGGGAACCCCATTTACCCTGTCCAGCTAAAGGTGCTGGGCTGGAGCCTCCCTGGCCTGGGAAGTATCTCCCAGCTCTTTATGACCGCCAATACCCCGGCGGCCTACCGGGGCCGCAGCATCATCCTCAATATCCTGACTTCCTGGTTGGAGCTGGGCAATGAATCCTATAATTATTACTCCCGCACCCGCGGCCTGGGCCCGGTCTGGGCGGCCCTGGCCCTGCCGGCCCTTCTACCCTTTACAGTGGCCGCCTGGCGGCGCCGCCGGCCCCCTGTCCTTTGGATGGTCGGCCTGACCCTGCTCTTTTTAATGGTGCAACCGGCCGCCTGGTGGCCGCGCTACGTCCTTTACATAGTGCCGGTCGGGTTGGCGGCCCTGGCCTGGGTTTATGAGCGCCTCGAAATCAGGTTGCAAACAGCGGTGGCCGGGATCCTGATCTTGAATCTGGTGGTGGCCACCGGTTTAACCCTGGTGGAAACCCTGGACAAATTGCCCGCCGCCATGCGGCTCCCTCCCGCGCAGCGGACCTTCGGGGAATTATACTTTAGCGATTATGCCTGGGTGGACCGGCTACCCCCCAGCCGCATCGGGTACACACCCATGGCCTGGATTTACCCTCTCTATGGTGGTCTTAAGAACCAGGCGGAGCTCATCGATGGCAACTCGGCGGCGTCCTGGCGGGAAGCCATTATAAAACAAAGGGATGATTATGTAGTTACCAATCCCCAGTACGGCGCCTATGATGCCTGGGCGCGTTCAATGCCGGATTTATTAATACCTTGGCAGAAGGGAGAGATGATTAATGTCTACCGGGTCCGGCAGGGGCCGGGAGCTTGACGACCGGCTCTCTGCTTTCTGGTCGTTTTTTTATATTGGCGCGGCCCTGGTGATAACCTTTCTTTATTACCGCAACCTGGGCCTGTGGCGGCTGCTGGAAAACGCCCATAAATGGTGGGAATGGGCCCGGGCAACCCTGGGCTAAGATGCCTCCCAGGGGGTTTACAGCCAGTACCGGCGTACCTCCTGGCCGGAGCGGCCTTCAGTGGTAGCCCGTTTGTGGCGCTTTATACCCTCTACCGCTGGAGACCCGTCCCGGGAGCAGCCCGTAATCCTGGGAGGCCGTTATGACCTGCCGCAACGCCACGCCGCCCTGGTTAACCAGCACCGGGGTAGGGGCAAGGGATAAAGCTGGCTAAGCCAGGGAATAAAAAGGGATAAAAGATCCGGGGTGAGCCTGTAATTACCCCGGATTTTTCCTTGGTTGAGGGTTTAAGCAGAAGAATAAGCGAAAAATTCCTGAAAAGTACATTATTTTCCCGAGGAAATGGGTGGAATACAGAGAATATCCATATTATCTATATTATCTAATGAAAAGATATCTTTGTTGCTGCGGGTAAAGGAGGTTGAGGTAGAGGTAGAGGAGAAAAAACAGGCGTTAGAACTTATTCCCGCAGGTTAAGTAACTTGGAGAGGGAAAGGGGGAACGTAAGGTGGCAAAAAGCCAGTATGTTCGGGCTAATTATGAAGTTAATGCTACCCCGCAATTCAGCGTTTTAAGCCGGGACCAGTGCGAGGCAATTTACCTGGGGGCCATCGAAGTTTTAGAGCGTACCGGCGCGGAGATTCATAGTGAGGAGGCCCTGGCGATCTTCCGCCGGGGCGGCTGTTGGGTGGATGGTAACCGGGTCCGGTTCCCATCGCGCTTGGTTGAGTGGGCCGTGCGCACGGCGCCGTCACGGATCGTTATTTCCGATCGCAATGGCAAACGTACCATGTTCCTGGAATGGCAAAATGTTTATTATGGTCCCGGGCCGACCAATACCTTTACGCTTGATCCCTTTACCGGCGAGCGGCGGCGGCCCACCAAGGCGGACACTGCCAGGGCGGCCATCGTGGCCGATGCCCTGCCCAATATCGCCTATGCCATGGATAATGGGACGCCCATGGATGTAACGCCTACCCTGGCTGATGTCCATGCCTTTCAGGCCCTGGTAACAAATACGACGAAACCTATCATCCACTGGGGTTTTGGGGTAAACCAGTACCAGGATATTGTGGATATAGCAGCGGTAGTCGCCGGGGGAACAAAAGAGTTGCAGCAGAGGCCCTTTTTTATCCTCTACGCCGAATCCAGCCCGCCGTTGCGCCATTCGGCCGAAGCCATTGACAAGGCGATCTTTACTGCCCGGAACAACCTGCCCTGCATTTACACCCCCTGTGTCCTGGCCGGCGGGGTAGCCCCGGCTACCATGGCCGGCGCCCTGGTAATAGCAGTGGCCGATTTCCTGGTAGGCCTGGTAGCCGGCCAGCTGGTGCGGGAAGGAAGCCCCTTTATTATGGGCGGTTTGATTTCCATCATGGATATGTCCAGTTCCATTCTCTCTTACGGCGCGGCTGAACTGAGCCTCCTGTCGGCGGCTTTGACCAATGTAGCGCGCTACATGGGACTGCCGATGTTCAGCACAGCCGGGTGCGGCGACGCCAAGGTGATTGACACCCAACTGGCCATTGAAGCGGCCTTTTCTATCCTGGCAGCCGGCCTGAGCGGCGCCAACCTTATCCATGACTGTAACTACATGGAATACGGGGCCACTGGTTCCTTAGAATTAATGGTCATGGACGATGAGATTATTGGCATGGTCAAACGCATCCTGCGGGGGATTGAAGTTAATGACGAGACCCTGGCCGTGGATGTGATTGACCGCGTCGGTCCTGGCGGCCATTTTCTGGGAGAAGAGCATACCCTCGCTCACTTCCGGGAGGAATTCTGGTGGCCAACCTTGATCAGCCGCCTGCGCTACGATGAGTGGAAGATGAACGGGGCCAAGACCATGGGGCAAAGGGTTAAAGAAAAAACCCAGCGTATTATTAATGAACATCAACCCGAACCACTGCCTGACAAAGTTTTAAAGGAAATCCAGGCCATTATTGATCGGGCTGAGGCTCGTGAGGCGGTATTAAAGACTAAACTCAAAAAATAAAAAACAATATCGGACAATAAGGAGGAAAAAACCATGGTCAATTTTGCCGAAATTTCCGGAGCTGTTATTGCCGGACAGGAAGCCAGGGTCAAAGAATTAACCAGGGGGGCCATTGATAGTGGGGTTGACCCGCTGGTTATTATTAATGAGGGGTTAATTGCCGGTATGACGGTCGTGGGTACCCGCTTCAAGGCCGGGCAAATGTTTGTCCCGGAGGTGTTGATGTCCGCCCGGGCGATGAACGGTGGCATGGAACTGGTCAAACCCTTGCTGGTAGATAAAGAGGTACCTTCAGCCGGTAAGGTGGTTATCGGTACAGTCAAAGGCGACCTGCACGATATTGGTAAGAACCTGGTGGCCATGATGCTGGAGAGCGCCGGGTTTACAGTAGTTAATCTGGGGGTTGACCTGGCACCGGAGAAATTTGTCCAGGCCATCCAACAGCACCAACCCCAGATCATGGGCATGTCAGCCTTGCTGACTACAACCATGCTGGGGATGAAGGATACGATTGAAGTTTTAAAGGAAGAGGGTTTGCGGGACCAAGTCAAAGTAATCATCGGCGGGGCGCCTATATCTCAGGATTTTGCCAATGAGATTGGCGCCGATGGTTTTGCTCCTGACGCCGCTTCGGCTGTCGAACTCTGCAAGCAGCTTTTAGCATAGGAACAGGCTGGAAAAGGAAGAAAGGGGTGAGCGGGGATGCCGGTAAGGAGCAACTATGTGGCCAACGGCAGCACCATTTTCAGGGTGCTTTCCCCCGACCAGTGCGAGGAAATCGTCCTGGCAGCGGAAGAGGTGCTGGAAAGGACAGGAACGCTGGTTCATGATGAGGAAGCCAGAGAACTCCTGCGCAAGGCCGGCTGCTGGGTTGATGGTGCCAGGGTGAGATTTCCCTCTTATGTTGTCGAAAGAGCCTTGCGTTCGGTGCCGCAGCGCGTTACACTGTGCAATAGCCGGACGGGTTCCCGGGATGTGCTTTTAGAAGGGCATAATGCCTATTTCGGCACCGGCTCGGATACGCCTTTTTATATCGACCCCTACGACCAGCAGCGCAAACGTTCCTCGAAACAGTCAGTCGGCTGGGCCTGCAAAGTCATCGACGCCCTGCCCAACCTGGATTTTGTCATGTCCCTGGGTATTGTCCAGGACGTGCCGCTCTTGATTTCCGACCGTTATCAGTTCGAGGCCCAGGTACTCAATACGGGCAAGCCGATTGTTACGACTGCTCATGATATTTATGGTTTCAGCGATATTATCGAGATGTGCGAGATTATTGCCGGTGGTGAAGAAGAACTGCGCCGCCATCCCTTTATGACCCTGTATGCCGAACCGATTTCACCCTTGCAACACGCCTGGGAAGCGGCTTCCAAGCTGGTACTGGCGGCGAAGAAGGCTTTGCCGGTAGTTTATACTCCTTGCGTCATGGCCGGGGGAACAGTGCCGGCTACCATGGCCGGGGTGCTGACCAATGGCCTGGCTGAATCCTTAAGCGGGCTGGTTATCAACCAATCAACCCGTGAGGGAGCGCCCTTCATTATGGGCGGAGTGTTTACCATCATGGATATGTACAGCACAATCTTCAGCTACGGCTCGCCGGAATTTAACCTGTTAATGGCCGCCCTGGCCGACCTCGCCCATTACTTGAAGATACCCATGTTCGGCACCTGCGGTTGCACCGATTCCTGCCTTGTAGACGAGCAGGCAGGGATTGAAGCGGCCCTCTCCATTGCCATGACCGCTTTAAGCGGGCCGCACTTAAACCACGACGTGGGCTATATAGAGTATGGCTCGACGGCTTCCCTGGATTACCTGGTGATTTGTGATGACGTCATCGGGATGGCCCGCCGCCTGGTAAGGGGTATCCAGGTCAATGACGCCACCCTGGCCCTGGACGTGATTGATAAAGTCGGGCCTGGCGGGCATTTCCTGGCGGAAGACCATACAATGCAATACTTCCGGGGCGAGAGCTTCTATCCCACGCTGATCAACCGCCAGCGCTATGATAACTGGCTGGCCGACGGGGCCAAAACGCTGCAACAACGGGCCAACGAAAAAGTGCGCGCCATAATCGAAGATTATGAACCTGATCCCCTACCCAAAGACGTGCAGCAGAAAATCCACGCCATTATTGAAAGAGCGGAAAGCAGGGCCCGTTACCGTTAAATTAGGCAATGAAGAGGTGGCAGAAGATGCTGATTGTAGGGGAATTGATCAATACCAGCCGCAAGGCGCTTAAAGCAGCGGTAGAGGAGCGCCATGCCGAGTATATCCAAGACATGGCCTGTAAGCAGGTTGAAGCCGGAGCGCATTATGTCGATGTTAATTGTGGGACAATGATTCATAATGAAGCGGCAATAATGAGCTGGCTGGTAGAGAATATCCGGGCAGCAGTAACGGCACCCCTCTGCATTGACACCCCCAACCCCAAAGCCATGGAGGCGGGGCTGGCCCTGGCGCAGCAGGGCCAGCCCATGGTCAATTCCATCACCGCCGAGAAGGAACGTTTCCAAATCTTTCTACCCCTGGTCTTAAAATACAAGGCCAAGGTTATTGCCCTGTGCATGGATGATCGCGGCATGCCGGAAACGGCGGCTGATCGTAAAGATATTGTCCGGCGGCTGGTGACGGACTTGACAGCCAGCGGGGTACCCGAGGACGACATCTACCTGGATCCCCTGGTAAAGCCCATTAGTACTGGTGACCGTGCCGGTTTGGAAGTCCTGGAGACGATCTATTATATTCGTAACGAATTTCCGGGCGTTCATACCATCTGCGGCCTCAGCAATATTTCTTACGGCCTGCCTCACAGGAAGGTTTTAAACCAGGCTTTTATGATCCAAACCATGACCGCCGGAATGGATGCCTATATCCTGGATCCCCTTGATAAAACTATGATGGGATTTGTGTATGCCTCCCAGGCTTTGCTGGGCCAGGATCCTTTCTGCGGCCAGTACCTGGCGGCCTACCGGCAGGGCTTGTACGGCTAGTCATGGTTTACAGAAATGTTGAACATGCTTTCGTGAAAGGGGAAAAACGTTGTCACGGCCAGTCCTAACTGTGTTATCCCGGGATGAAATTGAAGCCATCAAGGCGGGAAGCTTGAGAATTCTGGAAAGCACCGGGATAAGTATAACCTATGCCCCGGCCAGGGAGGTACTGCAAGCTGCCGGGGCACGAGTAGAAGGAGAATACATCTTCTTTCCGTCCCGGCTGGTGGAGGAGGCTGTAGCCAAGGCGCCGCGCCAGTTTACTATTTATGCCCGCAACCCGGCACGGAACGTAACCGTAGGTAGCGGCCAAATGGTCCTGGCGCCGGGCTATGGCGCGCCTTTTATCACTGACGGCAGCGGGAAAAAACGCAGAGCTACTTGGGACGATTTTGTTGTCCTGGCCAGGTTGGCCGGTGCCAGCGAAAATATAAATATTTCCGGGGGCGTGCTGGTCGAGCCGGTTGATGTACCGGCTGGCAAACGACATAAGGTAATGCTGTACAGTTGTATGGCCAACTCGGATAAGCCTTTCATGGGTAGCGCTACCGGAGCAGACCACGCGCGTGATTCCATCGCCATGGCGGCGCGGCTTTTTGGCGGGGAGAATGTTATCCGGGAAAAACCGGTAATGATTACCCTTATCAATTCCCTTACGCCGCTGATGTTTGATGAACGTATGACAGGAGCCTTAATGGCCCACGCGGAGGCCGGCCAGCCCCTAATTATCGCCTCCCTGGCCATGGCTGGTTCCACTTCCCCCGCCACCCTGGCTGGTACCCTGGCCGTGCAAAACGCAGAGGTATTGGCAGGGATTGTCCTGGCGGAAACCGTCCGGGAGGGGACGCCGGTAGTTTACGGTTCCGCTTCTTCCATTACTGACATGCGCTACGGCTCTTTAAGCATCGGCGCGCCGGAGGGAGCCTGGCTCGTGGCGGCCACCGCCCAGATAGCCCATGCATATGGCTTCCCCTGCCGGGCTGGCGGTTGTCTTAGCGACAGCAAGTTGCCCGACAGCCAGGCGGCTTATGAAAGCATGATGAATTTGCAGTCTGCCGGCCTGGCTGGCGTGGACTTTGTCCTCCATGCAGCCGGGATCCTGGAATCTTATCTGTCCATGTCGCTGGAGAAGTTTGTTATCGATGACGAGATCTGCGGCATGGTGCGCCGCTATTTGGCCGGTACCCGGGTTGATGTCGACGGATTGGCGCTGGAATTGATAGAGGCAACTGGCCCGGGCGGGCAGTTCCTGACCAGCGAGCATACCTACCGTCATTTCAAATCCGAGTTCTGGCAACCAAGCCTGGCTAGCAGGAGCAGCTACGACCAGTGGCAGGTCGACGGGGCCAGGGACCTCCTTGCCCGGGCAAGCGTAAGGTTGAAGGAGATGCTCGCGGGTTATGAAATTCCAGCCCTCGATCCCGGCCTTGACCGTGAATTAAGAGCTATGGTGGAAGCATAGGCGCGCTGGCGGCTGGAATGGAGTGACAGTGATGCCTTTAGCCCTAGGCATTGATACCGGCGGCACTTATACCGACGGCGTTTTATTGGAATTGTCGACTGGTGAAGTCAAGAAAAAAGCAAAGGCCTTTACCACCAGAAAAAATCTGGCTCTAGGGATCCGGGAGTGCCTCCGGGGGCTGGCAGGAGGTGGCCTTCGTCAAGTATGCCTGGTAGCGCTGTCAACGACCCTGGCCACCAATGCCATTGTCGAAGGAAGGGGTTGCCGGGTCGGGTTAATCCTCATCGGTCACGAAGCGACTGGTGACCTACCGGCCCAGGAAGTCGTGGTGGTAGGTGGAGGGCACGATATTAAAGGGCGGCCGTTAGCTGCCCTGGATCGTGAAGGCCTGCGCCAGGCCGTAAAGAAAATGCAGGGCAAGGTGGATACCCTGGCCATTTCAGGTTACCTGAGCGTCCGCAACCCGGAACACGAGCTGGCGGCCCGGGCGATAGTGCAGGAAAACTGGCCTGTACCGGTGGTCTGCGCCCATCAACTAACTACCACCCTGGGTTTTTATGAGCGGACGGTGACGGCCTGCCTTAATGCCCGCCTCCTCCCCGTTATTGCCGAACTGCTGGCGGCGGTAAAAGAGGTGCTCACGGCCGAAGATATCCGGGCGCCCCTTATGGTGGTCAAAGGTGATGGTTCCCTAATGGCCGAAGCCCTGGCCAGGGAAAAACCTATTGAAACGATTCTTTCCGGCCCGGCAGCCAGCATTGTAGGAGCCACTTTTCTAACGGGCAGCAAACGCGCCCTGATCCTGGATATGGGCGGTACTACTACCGACATCGCCATCGTGGAGGAGGGTCGCCCGCGCCTGAACACTGAAGGAGCAACTGTTGGAGGCTGGCGTACCCGGGTGGAAGCGGCTGACATCAGTACTTTCGGCCTCGGGGGTGATAGCTATATCCGCGTATCCCCGGACCGCAAACTCCTGGTGGGCCCGCGCCGGGTGTGGCCCCTGGCTGGTATGGCCAGGCAATTCCCCAGCCTGGTGGCAGAGTTACGCCTGGTTGACCCTGCCAGGGAAATTGTAAACGGCCAGCCAGCAGATTGTTGGATGCTGGTCAGGGATTCCCGGGTCAGCGGTGAATGGCAGGATGATGAGCGCCAGGTGCTACGAGCCCTGGCCGACGGGCCGCACAATATTTTGACTCTGGCGGCCCGGGTGGGCCGGGACCCCAATTTGTTGCCCCTCAGGAGGCTGGAACAGGAACAAGTGGTGGGGCGGATTTCTTTTACGCCGACGGATGCCCTCCATGCCCTGGGGCGATTTACACCCTGGAATGTCGCTGCCGCCAGGGAAGGCGCCGTTATCCTGGCCCGCCGCATGCAGGTGGAGCCAGAAGAGTTTCTCGCCCTGGCAATGGAAAAGGTGGAAGCCGGGATAAGCCGCGCCATCCTGCAGAGCCTGGTAAATCGCGAAGGAATGGAACTGGACCTGAAGGACGATCCCGGCGCCTCAATATTTTTCCAGCGTTTCCTGGCCGGCGCCCCTAAGGGTGGATTTGGGGTGGATATCCATCTCGCCTACCCGGTGGTTGCCATCGGTGCCCCGGTGGCTGCTTACCTGCCGGCGGTGGCCAGGAGGTTCCGGGCCGAGCTGGCCATCCCTGAGCACGCCGAAGTGGCCAATGCCGTGGGAGCGGCTGCCGGGCAAGTGGTAGAAACTGTCCGGGTGCTGATAAAACCGGGAACAGAAGGAGGTTTTGTGGTCCATGCTCCCTGGGAGCGCCAGGCATTCCTTTACCTGGATGACGCTGAAAGGTATATCATGGAAAAAGCCAGGCAGGTAGCGGCGGCCAATGCCCTGCGGGCTGGAGCAGCGGACCCGCAGGTCCTGGTGAGCCGGGAAGAGGCTGTTAGCCGTACTGCCGGGACAGGGGAAGAAGTTTACCTGGAGACCCGCATCCAGGTAACTGCCCTGGGCCGGCCCCGCGGAGAAAGATATGCCAACCACGGATGAATGGCGGGACAGACTAAATCACAGCCATTCTAGAACATCCGGCAGGAAAAAAATAAGTGGCAACGAAAGTCTATATAATACCCCAAAAGACTGGCCATATTTTTACTGAAATTCAGTTAACGGATGGATTTTCTTGAAAAGTGCATAATTTTACAGAGGGTAACTTGGAAGAATGGTGAATTTAAAATTTTACGATTACAAATCAGCGCTGGACCTTAACGAACATTAAAAAGGAGGGATAAAAAAGCAGGGGAAGGCCATATGCTGCCTGGGTGTAGCACGAAGATAACGGGATGAAAACAAGGGAGAGGAAAGGAGGAAGATAATGTTAACCCAAGGGGGTAGCCTGCTTCCGGCCACCATGGGAGCAATTGTCGACCAGCGTTTGCTGGAACATATCCTGGCAACATTTAGCAAGGCAACTGGTCTCAGGGTGATTATCGTTAACGAAGAAGGGGAAGTGGCTGTTACCCCAATTGATTCTATCGGTGAAAGCCTTTTTTGCCGGCTTGTCCGGGGAACTCCTGCGGGGCGACAGCGATGCCGGCGCTGCTATGCCCGGGCCGGCAAAGAAGCGGCCAAGTACGGCGAACCCTATATTTTTCGCTGTCATGCCGGGCTGGTGGAATGGGCAGCCCCGGTCATGATCGGCGAGAAGCACGTAGCGACGATTATTTGTGGCCAAGTGCTGATGTGGGAACCGGAAGACTTTTTCTGGGAAGAAATTGAAGAGATGACCCGGCCCCTGGGGCTTGAGTCCCGGGAATTGATGGAAGCTGCCCGGGATTTACCGGTTATTTCAGCGGATCGAGTTCAGGCGGCGGCGGAAATGCTGTTTGTTACTGCCAATCACATCATGCAAACCGGAATGACAACTTTACGCCAGCGACAAGAAATTACCGCCCAGCAGGCCCGGTTAAATGAAGAAATGCAGGCCAGGAAACTGCTGGAACAAGCCATGGAACGTTTGGATGCCAGTTCCAGTTGTATCTATTACCTGCGCAGGGAGCAGGAACTAACAGCCAGGGTGCGCCAGGGCGACCGCCAGAGGTCTTACCAGGTCTTAAATGCTGTTTTAGCCGATCTCCTGGAAAGATACCCCAGCAACCTGGGCGAAGTAAGGGCCCGCATCCTGGAACTACTGGTCATCCTCTCGCGGGCGGCCATTGACGGCGGGGCCGATCTCAAAGAACTGCTGACCCTTAATTCCCGCTATGTGGAAGAAATTAATCATATCCAGTCCATTGAAGAGTTTTGTTTATGGATCACCCGGGTATTAGGAATTTTCCTGGATCATATAACTAAAGCCAAAGGCATCAAAAACTTGCAGGTAATCCAAAATGCCGCCGATTATATTCGTCTGCATTACCGCTCCCGCTTAACCCTGGAAGAGATAGCTCGGCAGGTTTATGTCAGCCCGTCGTATTTATCACGTTTATTCAAAAAAGAGATTGGTTGTACGGTGATTGAGTATTTAACCAAGGTGCGGATTGAAGAAGCGAAAAAGTTTCTCCGCAATCCGCAATATAGCGTCAGCCAGGTGGCAGCAGAGATTGGCTTCGAGGATGCCAACTATTTTAGTAAAGTCTTCCGCCGCCTGGAAGGCATCACGCCCAGCGAATATAAGCAAAAGGCTATCTGAGGGGCTGAAGGGTATGCAAGTGCTGGAGCAATTGAGAAAAGCGGTAATTAACGGCCAGGCCCTCCAGGCCAAAGTCCTGACCGAAGCGGCCCTGGAGGATGGGTGGGCTCCTTATGACATCCTGGAACAGGGCCTGATTGTTGCCATGCGATTGGTTGGCGAGGAATTTCGCCAAAATATTCTATATATCCCTGATGTCCTGATGGCTTCCCGGGCGATGCACGCGGGGATGCAGGTGTTAAAACCGCTATTATCCCAAAGCGAGACCAATTTACCGGGACGGGTGGTTATCGGTACGGTGGCCGGGGATTTACATGATATTGGCAAGAACCTGGTGGCCATGTTACTGCGCAGCAAGGGCCTGGAAGTAATCGATCTGGGCATTGATGTACCGCCGGAAGAATTTGTGCGGGCGGTAGTTACCTACCAGCCCCAGATCCTGGCCATGTCGGCCCTTTTGACCACGACCATGCCGGTAATGGCTACGACCATGCAGGCTTTACAGGCCATGGGCCTGCGCCAACGGGTGAAAGTAATGGTAGGTGGCGGGCCGGTTACCGGCGAATATGCCAAAGTGATCCAGGCCGATGGTTACGCAGCAGATGCCCGCCTAGCAGCGGAAGCAGCACTACGTCTGGTGGGCTACCCCGGGTGGGGGAAGGTAGCGGCACTAAAAGCAAAAACGGGGTGAAGCAGGGATGGGCAAGCAGGAGGAATTTATCCGGGAAGCCCGGCGGATCGTAACTGCTGCCAGGGAACAAAAATTAGCTTTGCGTTTACTCGGTGCCCTGGCCTTTAACTACCACTGCCCCCGGTATAACTACCTGCAGGAACAGTTAGGAAGGGTATTTACGGATATTGATTTTGCCGGCCGCTCCGGCGACCGGGAGGCGATCAGGCAATTATTTGCCGGGTTGGGTTATGCGGAGGATATGCAGGTTACCATTTTATACGGTGCAGGGAGGTTGGTCTTTAATAATCCCCGGGGCGGCTGGCATAGCGATGTCTTCCTCGACAAGCTGGAATTCTGTCATGATATCCCCCTGGCCCGGCGCCTGGAGGTTGATGAATTAACCATTCCCCTGGCGGAGATGCTCCTGGAAAAGATGCAGATTGTCAAAATTAATCAAAAGGATATTATCGATACCATTATGCTTTTACGCGAACATGAGGTAGGGGCGCAGGACACCGAAACGATCAACGGGCAATTAATAGCCGAGCTATGTGCCAGGGATTGGGGGTTATGGCGGACAGTCACCATGAACCTGGAGAAAGTTAACCAGCTATTGGCACAATTTACGGCCCTAACGGCCGCGGATGTGGCTGATGTCAGGGAGAAGATGCAAATCTTGCTCGCCTATATAGCCGGGCAGCCGAAATCAACGGCTTGGAAACTGCGCCATAAAATCGGCGCGCGGGTGAAATGGTACAAAGAAGTGGATGAATTAGGGCACTGATTAAAAGCAATAATTCCAAAAATAGGGAGGGAACTTTAAATGGCAGAACCCACTATGTTTGTCCGTAAAGCCAGCGGGCTGGTGCGGGCCTGGTCGGTTTTCGATGGTTTCATATACGCCACTTTTTCCATTAACCTGATTACCCTGGGACTTTATATTTTTTCCTCCGCACCCTTTTTACCGGCAGCCCACCTGGTCCCGGCCATTGTTATCAGCAGCCTGTTAATCCTGGCCGAAGTCGTGGTCTATGGCATGCTGGTGGCCATCATGCCCCGGGCTGGGGGTGATTACGTCTGGCAGAGCCGGGTCCTGGGCGGCGGCCCGGGTTTTGTCCTGGCGATTACCGGCTGGGCCTTTATCCTCTGGCACTGGGTACCCATCTACGGTACTATTCTGGCCTATGAAGTCTTGACGCCCATTTTAGCGGTTCTGGGCGGCTGGACGGGGAGCCCCGGTCTGGTGCAGGCCGCCCTGTGGTTTTCGGATAAAAACGGCTTGTTTCTTTCCTCTTTAATTGTTATTGGCCTGGCCTTTTTGTTTGTCGGTGCCGGGATGAAGTGGTATGCCCGCATCCAGAAAGTGTGTTTCTTTATCGGCGCTGCCGGCCTGTTGCTAGCCATCCTGGTATTACTGGTTTCCAGCCAGGCGCAATTTATTACCAGTTTTAACCACTATGCCGCCACTTTCCTGGGTGCCCCGGGGAACAACCTTTACCAGGAAATCATGCAATTAGCCAGTAAAGAAGGCTATACGCCGGTAGCCTGGCATAATATGTCATTTAGTGCCAGCCTGTCCCTCATTCCCATGGTAGTCTTCTGGAACCTGTGGCCCAACTGGGGGGCGACATTATATGGCGAAGTCCGGGGAGCGGGCGACTTCAAGCGTAACTTCTGGAGTATGGCTGCCGGCCTGCTCATCACGGCGGCCCTGGCCATTATTCTCCTGGCCCTTTTTGCCAAAACCTTTGGCTGGGAATTCTACCATGACCTTAATTATGATTTCTTCTCCGGCAAATCGCCCTTCCCCGTTTATCCCTATCCCGGCCTGCTGGTGGCTTTCCTAACCAACAATCCCCTGCTGCAGCTGTTGCTCCTGGTGGCCTTGAGCGCCTGGTTCTTCGGCTGGTGCGGGACGGTCTTTCTTTCATCCACCCGGGTGGTCTTTGCGGCGGCCTTTGACCGGGTCCTGCCGGAATGGGTAGCCCGGGTATCACCCCGGACCAGGGCGCCCATCAACGCTTTATTATTAATGGCCATCCCGGCGACCATAGTAAGTTTACTCAATTCCTATTTGCCGGGTTTTTCCACCTATACCCTTGATGCCACGGTAGTTATCGCCATTACCTACCTGGGAACCACAGTGGCGGCTATTCTCTTGCCTTACAAGGATAAAGAGCTTTTCCAGTCTTCACCGGTGGCCAGATATAAGCTTGGCGGCATCCCCTGGATAAGTGTGAGCGGGGTAATCTTTCTTATCTTCCTTTGCTTCAATCTCTATAAATGGATTACCGATAGTGTTTATGGAGTTAATAACCCGGCGTCGGCAGTTTATATGCTGGTATTATACGCCCTGGCAGTGGCAATCTACTTTGGCTCCAAGTGGTTCCGCCGCCGGCAAGGTATTGACCTGGATATGGTCTATAAGAACATCCCGGTAGAATGAAAGCCATGATGAAAGGGGTGCAGAGATGGCCCGGATATTTTTTGCTACTGACGTCCATGGTTCGGAGATATGCTGGAAAAAATTTATTAATGCAGGTAAATTCTATCAGGCAACGACCATTATTCTCGGCGGTGATATGACCGGCAAAGCCCTGGTACCCCTTGTCCGCACGGCTGCCGGTAGCTACCGGGCCTCGTTCTTAGAGGAGCAGGTAAATCTTAAAGAAGATGAAGTGCCCCCGTTCACAAGAATGGTTGCTGACCGCGGTTATTATCCCATCGTCCTGACGGAAGATGAGTTCCAGGAATTAAATCAAAATCCCGAGGCAGTACACCGGAGTTTTAAGGACAATGTGCTGCAGGTAGCGGAACGGTGGGCCGCCTACGCCGATGAGCGGCTGGGCCAGTGGGGTATCAAGTGTTTTATCTGTCCGGGCAACGATGATATGTTTGAGCTTGATGCAGTTTTTCGCCAGTCCCGGCACGTCCGGCTGGCGGAGGAAGAAATACTGGAGGTGATACACGGGTGGTTCATGGCCAGTACCGGCTGGTCCAATCCCACGCCCTGGGAAACTTACCGCGAATGTGACGAAGATACCTTGCTGGCCAAATTAGAAAATATCATCGCCAAGGTAACCGATATGGAGCACTGTATCTTTAATTTCCACGCACCTCCCTACGGGTCCGGCCTGGATGAGGCGCCGGAGCTGGACAGTTCTCTACGCCCCAAGTTTGCCGGCCGTTCCCTGGTACCGGTGGGGAGCCAGGCGGTACGCCAGGTAGTGGAAAAGTACCAGCCCCCCTTGGGCCTTTTCGGGCATATTCATGAGGGGAAGGGAGTCAAACGGCTAGGCCGGACCATCTGCCTTAATCCCGGCAGTTCCTATGAGCAGGGGACCCTGTTGGGAGCGGTGATTGACCTGGATGGGAAAGGTGTCAAAAAATATGTCTTAACTTCCGGCTAGATCTTTAGGAAAGGTGTGAGCGTGATGGTTAAGATGCAGAGCTGGGAGCAGCTGACGGCGGTTAAGCACGGGCCAGGAGTCCTGGCCAACCTGGGGGCGGAAGTGAGGCGGCTGGGAGGGCGCAAGCCCCTGGTAGTTACTGACCAGGGAGTAGTCAAAGCGGGGTTATTGGAACGGGTAACAGCCGTCCTGGAAAAGGAAAGTATCGCGTATGCTCTCTTTGACCAGGTAAAGGGCAATCCCCCGGTGGAACTGGTGGGTGAGGGTACAAGGGCTTACCAGGCGGCAGGAGCAGATATGCTTATTGCCGTCGGCGGCGGCAGCTCCATAGATACGGCCAAAGCTATCGGCGTCGAAGTAGTCCATGAGGGTTGTATCCTGGACTATGAATACGGCCATCAAGAGATTACCAGGCGTATCCCGCCCTTAATCGCCATCCCGACAACGGCTGGCACGGGTAGCGAAGTAACCCTGTGGGCGGTGATTACCGACCCCCGGCGCAAGATCAAGTTTAATGTGGGAGGCACACCTCTGATCGGTCCCCATGTCGCCCTGGTTGATCCCGAACTGCTGACCGGCCTGCCGCCTCACCTGACGGCCTGGACAGGGCTGGATGCCCTCTCCCACGCCATTGAATGCTATACCTGCGCTTATGCCCAGCCCATTACCGATGCCGTGGCTCTCCTGGCCATCGAATATCTCGGCCAGTATTTGCGACGAGCCGTGGCTTATGGCCAGGATATAGAAGCACGCTATAAAGTTGCTATGGCGGCCACCCTGGCCGGGATGAGCTACGGCGTGGACAGCGCCGGGGCAGTCCATGCCATGGCCCAGACCTTTGGCGGTTATATTGACGTCCACCATGGCTACCTGACGGCGGTGATGTTACCGGTAGTCATGGCCTATAACTGGATGGGTTGCCCGGAAAGGTATGGCCGCATTGCCCAGGCCATGGGTGAAAATATAAGCGGGCTCAAAGTAAATGACGCCGCCCGCCTGGCCGTTAAAGCCGTTACCGAACTTGTTGCCGACCTGGAGATCCCGCCCCTCGGGAGTACGGGGGTGACGGAAGCCGATCTCCCCGAGCTGGCCAGGCTGGCTTACGAGGATCCCCAAACAATCGGCAATCCCCGGGATATCGATTATGAAGGCTATCTCAAACTCTACCGGCAATTACTGGCGCAATAAAGCAGGTGAGGGGGGGGAGCAGGATGCCCCGGCTGGCGGCTGCCTTTGACTTGTGTACGGGTTGTGGGATCTGTCAACTTGCCTGTTCGTTCCGGCAGACGGGCAACCAATTTAACCCACGCTGGGCACTATTACGCATCGAGTTACGGCAGGAGGGCTTAATCAGCTGGCCCGTTGCCTGTGCCCAGTGCCGGAACGCCTTTTGCCTTTCGGTGTGCCCGGCAGGGGCTATTCATAGGGAAGACAACGGGATAGTGACCATTAAGACAGAGCTCTGCACAGGTTGCGGTCTTTGTAGCCAGTATTGCCCATTACAAGTAATTACCGTGCGGAACGGGGTGGCCTATAAATGCGACCTTTGCCAGGGCCAGCCAGAGTGCGTGGCGGCCTGTCCTGCCGGGGCGCTGATGGTGGTAGCAGAGGAGGGGTAGCATGGCCGGTGGCTATATGGGGCAGTTCTTGCTTATTGACCTGACGCGGGGCCGGGCTGAACCCCTGGCGGTGGAGACCGAATTAAGGGAGCAATTTATCGGGGGCAAAGGCTTTGGTGCCAAATTACTCTTCGATCTCGTTCCCGGCCGGGCCGATCCTCTGGGAGAAAATAACGTCCTGATGTTTCTCCCCGGCCCTTTGACGGGCACCCTGGCGCCGGCAATGCGCGGTTGCGTGGTCAGCAAATCGCCCCTGACGGGGACCTTCGTCGATTCCTACTTCGGCGGCTCCTTCGCTCAGGAGATCAAATATGCCGGCTACGACGGCCTGATTTTCAAGGGTAAAGCAGCCGAACCCGTCTATGTTTTGATCGAGGATCACAGGGTTAGCATCAGGCCGGCAGGCCACCTGTGGGGTAAGGATACCTTTGCTACTACTCACACCATTAAAGCCGAGGCGGGCGAGACGGCCAGAGTGGCCTGCATCGGCCCGGCGGGGGAAAAGCTGGTCCGCTTTGCCCTGATTAATTGTGAATATAACCGCCACGCCGGCCGGGGCGGCTGCGGCGCGGTCATGGGAGCCAAAAATCTCAAGGCTATTGCTATTATTGGCACTAGAGGCGTAACCGTCCATGATCCCCTTGCCTTTAAAGAAGCGGTAAACCGGGCGCGGGAAGAGCTCCAAAAGAGTGTGGCCATTGAGGCCTTTACCGTTGACGGGACACCCGGCTCTATTCCCTTTGCCGACGAGGAAGGCCTGCTGCCAGCCTTTAACTACCGGGAGGGCTCCTTTAGCGGCGCAACTGCCCTTGATGCAGCCACCCAGCGGCGCCGGCTGTGGCTGCGCCAGGCCGCTTGCCTGTCGTGCCCCATTGCCTGCGGGAAAATAGGTGTGATTCGCCGGGGAGGATATACGGGTACGATCACGGATGTAGTTGAATATGAAACAGCGGCTATGCTGGGAGCCAACTTAGGTATCGCCAATACGGAAGCAGTGGCTTACCTGGCACGCCGGTGCGATGCCCTGGGGTTGGATGGCATGTCGGCCGGCGGTGTGATCGGTTTTGTTATGGAGGCTGCCGGACGGGGCCAGCTAGACGCCAGTCAATTTAATGAGGAGTTGCCTGCCTTTGGCGATGCTAAGGGAGCTATACGTTTGCTGGAGGAGATTGCCTGGCGCCAGACGCCCCTGGGCAACCTGCTGGCGGAAGGGGTGCGCCGGGCAGCAGCGGCCCTGGGGCCGGCGGCCGAAGCATATGCAGTTCATGTCAAAGGCCTGGAGACGCCGGCCTGGGGTCCCCGCGGGGCGCCGGGGATGGCCCTGGCTTATCTGACCGGCGACCGGGGCGGGTGCCACCAGCGCGCTTTCCCCATCCTTTATGAAGTAGGAGGTGAAAGTTGGCAGGGGCAGAAGGTTGAGCGGCTGGGGCTGGAGGGCAAAGCGGCCCTGGTAATCTGGTTACAGAACTACCTGGCCGGCCTGGATACCCTGGTTAAATGCGACTTTGCCCAGTACGGCATCAGCGGGACGACTTATGCGTACCTGTTGTCAGCAGCCACCGGCTGTACTTACACCGAGGCAGATTTGTACCTGGTAGGGGAGCGCATCTGGAACCTGACGCGCCTCTTCAATTACCGCGAAGGCTTCCGGCGGGCCGATGACCGGCTGCCACGGCGTTTTTTAGAGGAACCCTTACCGAACGGGCCGGCCGCGGGGCATCATTTGCGACCGGCGGACTGCGAGGCTATGCTGGATGATTACTATGCTTTACGGGGATGGGATGCTACCGGTCAACCAACGGCAGCCACCCTGGCCAGGCTTAATTTACAGGCACCATAGCGGTGCCTTTTTAATGACCCGGAAAGCTGGCAACCGGCAACGGTCGGACGCGGCCCTAGCGATAACCTTTCTTTATTAACCGCAACCTGGGCCTGTGGCGACTGCTGGAAAACGTCCATAAATGGTGGGAATGGGCCCGGGCCGTCTTAGGTTAGAAGCGAGAATCCCGGCAGACCTTCAGGAAAGAAGGCTGCCGGGAATTTTTTTTAAAGAGCGGGGGAAAAATGCTTAAAGATGGCCAATCTGGATTAGGCAGGTGGCTGGATATGAAGGCGATCATCATGGCTGGCGGGGAGGGGTCGCGCTTGCGGCCCCTGACCTGCAAGCGGCCCAAACCCCTGGTGCCGGTAGCCAACCGGCCGGTGATGGAGTACTGTGTCGATCTGTTACGGGACCTGGGGATCACCGAGGTGGGGGTAACCCTGCAATACTTACCGCGCTTGATCGAAGAATACTTCGGTGACGGCGGTGATTTCGGCCTGCACCTGCATTATTTTGTGGAGGATAAGCCCCTGGGTACCGCCGGCAGCGTCAAGAACGCGGCGGCTATTTTGGATGAAACCTTTATCGTGGTCAGCGGCGACGCCCTGACGGATTTTGACCTGCGGCCGGCTATTGTTCGGCACAAGGAAAGCGGCGCCTTGGCCACCCTGGTGCTGGCGACAGTTGACAACCCCCTGGAGTACGGGGTAGTGATTACCAATCCGGACGGCAGTATCCGCTCCTTCCTGGAGAAGCCGAGCTGGGGCGAAGTCTTCAGCGATCGGGTCAATACGGGCATCTACATCCTGGAGCCGGAAGTCCTGGATTTAATACCCGACGACCGGCCCTCTGATTTCAGCAAAGATCTTTTCCCCCGGCTACTAAAGGAAAAGCGGCCCCTTTTTGGGGTGACCCTGTCCGGTTACTGGTGCGATATCGGCATGTTAAACACAGATGTACCACAAAAAATTGCGGGCAAAATTAAGGCCCGAAAAGCTCATCAATAAAATTCCCATCGACGAAATGCAGTTCCAACCCGCACGCGCATACCAGGCTGTATGTATCAGCGGTAGGGTAAAGGCTGCTGCCGCACTCGGGGCATTTGACCGGGACAGATTCTCTTATATCTATTATATCCGTAAAGTCATAATGCGGGAAAATGCTTAAGTGCAACTGCCTGTAAGCGCTGGGTATCAAGATGTTTTTTAAGCGTATGCTCATGGCTTCCCGCGACACCCGAAAATCGAGGGCCATCTGCAAAAGAGATTTTATCTTGCGCTGCACAATGCATTCCTTGACCATAAAAGAAGGAATCAGCAGCTCTTCCGTAAAGACGTCGGCTTCCCTTTCGTAGTCCGGATCCCTCTGGATGTCAAACTCCTCCAAGGAGTAAAGGGGGTGCCCAAGGACAATATGAGCCAGTTCGTGGGCGGCCGTCCAGCGGTTTTTGACATAATTCCGTTCTTTGTTGATAAAAATTGCCGCGAGACCTGTTTCGGTTATCCCGGTCCACCCGTCTATAGGAATGCCTTCAAAAAACACTATATTAATCTTGTTTACCATGTCGTCCCGGTAGTTCTTGATGATTGAGTATGGATTTACCGGAAAAGAGCTTACGCCCGCCTCTGAAAGCGTTCTCCTCGCGGCCAGGCGGGCTTTCGATTTATTTGCCGCCATCTTTGCCTGTCTCCTCAATTATTTGCGTTTCCTGGGCTTCTAGGGTTTTAAACCATATCGTCAACATATCAGCCATGCCTTCTTTGGCCTGTTTTGACAGTTTATTTTTAGCCCTGCCTACGATCATTAAAGTCTTGCGGATGGCAGGGTCTTCTTTTATGTCTTCAATAGTAAACCCAAGCTCCAGCAGCTCGCGCTTGTCGGCAGGAAGCTCTTTGTACTGCTCGGGCTGCTTGATGACCTGGACTACCACACCAATAATTTTAGACTGCGGGTCGTCGATAAAGATATCTTTATATCCGGGGTTGGCCGCCCGCAATAGATAGCGGCCGTCATTGTTTTTAAGTAGATATCTAACCACATCTGTATTATCAGCAGTTTCCGGCCGTAATACAACCATGTTGTTAGGTTCAGCATAATTGGTTCTTTCGCAAATAACTGCGTCGCCTTCGTTTAAAAAAGGCGCCATCGCATCGCCCTGGACTATCCAGGCAAAATCGGTTTTCGGTTTAGTGGACACATTAAGATAGTCGCTGATGTTGGCGATACTTAGCAAGCGTTCTTCCGGCAAGATTTTTTTTATTACCGGTACCTGACGAGTTTTGGTCTCTTCGATAATCATGTCAATGTTTTTTTTATGGCCGGGTCGGTTTTCATCCTGGCTTTCCCCGATGAACCACAAAAAGTTTTTTTCCAAGGCCCTGGCTATTTTTAAGAGGAGGTCGACGGTGAAGTTTATCTCGCCTTTTTCATAACGGTAAAGGGTCTGCCCGGTAATGCCGACCATTCCCGCCAGTTCCTTGCGGGTCAACCCGGCTTCTTTCCGGGCATTTCTGACCTTAATTCCTATAAATTTATTGTTTATTAATCTATTTTCCTGCACAGTCATTCCCCCTTAATATTAAACTGCCATGCATATATATTCGCCGCCGGATTAAAATATCCTCTTGACGTATAATAAACATTTCAGGTATAATATCTCCAGCAAGAAAAATTTTATACCTGCAAGTTTAAAAAAAATACGAGGGGGAAGCCGGATGAGCCCGCTGCAACAGGTAATCTGGGAGCTTCACAACCAGGGATTGGGAGCGAAAAGGATAGCCGCCAGGCTGGGGAAAAAGCCGGACAATATCAAGACGCAGTTAAAACGGATCAAGGCAAAAATTAACGCTCCCGGTAAGATTTTCGACGAAGATATAGACGACATCCTTCCCAAATTAGAAACCCAGCAGAGCCAGATAGCATTTTTAGCTTCCAGGGGGTATACGACCGGACAAATAGCTGAAAGGACAGGAGCAGGCGCGAATATAATAAGCGTCCAGAAATGGCGCAGCAGGCAGGAAAAATTGAGGATACGGCGTTACTTTATAAGCCAAGAAGAAATCAAGACCCTGCCGGCTGCAAAAAACAATTTTGACTCCGATATAGCGCGAGTGACGTACGAAGTATTCGTAAAGAGCGATAGAATTACCCACGAAGAGCTTGCTAAAATGGGGACACAAGGTTTAGGTGGGTGGCCGGCTAAAAAGGCGATTTTAAACGAACGAGCGAAGATGTTAAAAACCATGATAGCCTCAGGGAGACAAAAAGTGCTGGTGGTAACGGTAAAAGAGGGGCCGTGGTATAATATGGTAAATGATATGTTAGGGGAATACAAAAAGATAAATGAGTATACATACATTCCAAACGCATGGGATTTGCACGAAAAGGAAGTAAACGAGCGTATAAAAGCAGCGCTGGCAACTGTAAAAACAAAAATGATCGGATATAAGGACGGCGTAGAAGTATACGAGCTCAACGAACAGAAGGAGACGGCGGTGGTGATAAGACCGCTGGGAAATAACCAGGCCGCGGTAGTAGCGACGGCCTGGAAAAGCGACGGTGGGAAAATAGGAAAAAAAGGTGTGGAAGGCCCGGTGAGCATGAGTATAGAAGGAATAAAACTTGGTGATACTCGCGTTGATCCCGCGGGGGTCGCTTTCCAGAGGCAGGGAGAAAAATGGGTGACGCTGGGCGCCGGGCTCCTGCGGAAAGACGACATGGCGCGGCTCCGAGGGGAAGCGATAGTTGAGGTGATGAGGTGGAACGAGTGTTTGCCACAAGTTAAAATTATAAAATTCGACGACATGGAAACAGCCTGGGCGGTAGCGGCGTTTGTGTTGAAGAAGCCCTGCTGGATATTGACAAACCACAAACTCTATGATTTCCGGCGGCTGCGTTCAAACAAAGGGACCGCGGCTTAATATGTTAACCTGGCTCTATTTTAACCGGCAGGTATAAAACTTATTACCCTGGGGGAGAAAGGCCGTTCAGGGGCCGAATGTGGGGCTCTGGGGGCATTCTATGCGCGGGCGATAAACCCGTGGGCCTAAAAACATTTTGCTTGACTTAATTAGTCATATGGGGTATAATCGAAGCGACAACAAAGAATTAGCCCCAGGGGGGTAACAAAAATCTTAACAAGTTAACTCCCGGGGTTAAGTATTGCCTGAAAACGTAGGTTGTTAGAAAACGACCTGCGTTTTTATTTTACATGGAGTAAGGCAGGCTTAAATAAGGTAACGTGGGCTTTAAAAAACGAGCCCGCGTTACTGTGTAGGGTTAAAAATTAACCCAAGAAATTGGCTTTAGAGAGAGTAGTTACATGCAAGAATTAATACTGGTCAAAAAATCTACAGACCTGACTTCCTCCCCATGGCTAAAGCCAGGGGGTTCCTGAAGCGGCTTACGCCGCTTGAGGAACGCTGTTCGCCGCCTTGAAAGGCGTACTGACAGCGAATTCGAGGCGGCTTTCCCACCGGTGGCGGTTCCACCGGAGTACTTGCGGCCTCTGGGGTGCAGCCTTCACCCCGTGCCCCTTCGAGGAGCCCTTAAGGAGTATGTTTAACGCCGCATTGGCGTCGGCGTGCCAGACGAGCCCGCAACGCAGGCAATAAGCTTTGTTGCGCATAAACCTGTCCAGCCTGGCCCCGCAGACGGCGCAATAAGAGGACGTGCCCCTGGGTTCAACCGGGACAACCTGGACCCCGGCCTTAAAGCAGGCAGCTTCTATCGCCTTCCGCAGCATGCGGAAGGCCCAGAAGTTGTGTACCAGGAGGTTTCCGGGGCCAAAGTCCATGTCGGCGCGTATCCCCGTCAGGTCTTCCAGGTAGAGAACAGTCACTTTATT